>VBCS01000212.1 GCA_005888955.1 Betaproteobacteria bacterium | reverse complement strand
CGACTTCGATGCCATCGGGCGGCCCAGCGTGCTGGTCGAACGGAAACACGATCGCATCGCCGGCGGCGAGCCGATCGAGAATGGCGTCGAGCGAGCCGCGCTTCGGCAACACGCCGAAACCGGCGCGTTGGAAGCGCCAGTTGACGAAGCGGTCGAGCCAGCGCGGCTTGATCGGCCGGCGCACGAAGTGAATCCGCCCGCGCATCTGTGGAAACGTGCTTAGGCCCGCGACGGTCGCCACTTCCCAGTTGCCGAAGTGCCCGGTAAGCACGAGGATGCCCTTGCCGCGCTCGAGCGCCCGCGTGAACACGGCGACGTTATCGACCTTGACCCGCGCGGCCTTCTGCCGCTCGCTCATCGAGCGAAAGCGCACAAATTCGATGAACAAGCGCCAGAGGTGCGCGTAATGCGCCTGCGCGAGCCGCTCGATCTCCGCGTCCGCTACGCCGACGCCGAATACGCGGCGGAGGTTGTCGAGAACGACGCGGCGGCGAAACGGAAGCAGGCGAAAGATGAGCCGACCCGACAGCGGCGCCTCCGTCGCGTCCGCGAGCGCCAAGGCGACCGACGACGCGCTTACGCGATCGTGCGTCAGCGACAGCGCGATGTCCCTGATGCGGTTCTTCGCGAGCACCGCCGTGGCTCGCGGACTCAAGGCCACGCGGGGCGCACCATAAGCATCGCGCGCGACCGAAAAATCCCCAGGTTCGATCTCGCCCAGTGCGGCTTCGCGAGGAAAAAGCTTGACGCAGGCTTCCTTGGCGGCGAAGCGTGCGGCAAGGCTCGCTGCACGTCCGGCGCCCTCGCCGCTCTCGTCGAGCTCCTGCGTGGTGAAGAAGCGATGGAGGTCTTCGGGTGCGGTTTCGGAGAGCAGGCGCTCGATGCGCGCGATCTCGACTGTATCGATGCCGCACCGGGTTGCGGCACCGGGAATCGCCGCGCGGGCGTCCGCCATGCCGCTTGGGTCAACTCACGGCGCGCAGCAACAGCGCCGCATTCGTTCCGGCAAAACCGCGGCAGAGGACGAGCGCCACGTCGCCGCGCGGCGATTGAGGCTCGGCGGCGACGGGCACTCCCGCGCAACCGGGGTCGGCAACAGCATACGTCGCGACACCGGGCACGACGTGCTGGCGCAGGCTCTCCAAAGCGAGGACGGCCTCGATGATTCCAGCCGCCGCGATCAGGTGCCCGAACGCCCATTTGAATGCCGTCGCCGGCGGCGCGCTCTCGCCGAAGACACGACGGATCGCAGCGGCTTCCGACGCGTCCGATTGCGGTGTGCCGTTGCCGTGCGCGGCGATCATCCCGACTTCGGCTGCGCGAATGCCCGCATCCGCGAGCGCCGATTCGATCGCGCGCGCCAAAGCGTCGCCGTCATCGCGGATCGCGAGCAGACCTTGTGCGTCGGTTGCGGACCCGCCGCCGAGCACTTCGCCGAGGATCGGCGCGTTGCGCTTGCGCGCCGAATCCTCCGTCTCGAGCGCGAGCGCAGCAGCACCTTCGCCGAAGAGGCTGCCGTCGCGGCGCGCATCGAAAGGCCGGATCGTATCCTTCGCCAGCAACCCCACGTCGTGATAGTAGAGGACCATCTGCGGCTCTATGGGCGCATCGTGGCCGACCGCGAGCGCGCGGTCCGCCTCGCCCGTGCGCAAAGCTTCCCTCGCCTCGATCACCGCCAGCGTGCCGCCGATGCTGTGGTTGGTGATACAGGCGTTAGCGCCCTTGAAGCCGTGGCGGATGCCGATGTGGCCAAGAACGTTATTGGGCAGCGTGCGCAGCAGCCACATCGGATTGACCGAGCTGGAAAGCTCGCGACCGAACGCCGGCAATTTGTCCTGTGCGGCCGTGAGCAGCGGAAAATAATCGTACTGACTCTCGTAGCTGCCGCCACCGGAACCGACATAAACGCCGGTGCGATCGCTGTACTCGAGCGCGGCCTCGGGCTCGAGTGCGGCGCGGTACGCCGCCAGCCCGGATGCATCGATCGCGCGGTCCGCGGCATAAAGACCGAACAGATCGGTGCGCCGGATCAACTTGTGCAGCTTCCGGTCGTCGACCAGTGCGCGGGGATTCAAGTCGGAGATTTCTCCCGCCGTCTGCATCGGCCACCCCGAAGCATCCCACTGCCGGATCGGTGCGATTGCCGAGCGTCCGGCGCGGATGGCCTCGAGGATCGATGGCGGATCCCGGCCCGCCGCACAAACCGCGCCGGTGCCGGTGATGACGACTCTGCGTGGGTTCATGCGGAAAGTCGGCGATGGATCAGGCGCGGAAGCCGGCGCCGTCCACGGCATCCGGCCGCCGCAGGCAGACGCAACTGTTGGAAACGCCGAAGCCGAACGAGTTCGACATCGCGATCCGCACGCGGCGTCGTTCGGGCACGTCGCGCACCAGTGCGAGATCGCACTCGGGATCCTGTTCGCGCAAGTTGGCGTTTACCGGCAGCTCACCGTTGTGGATCGCCAGCGCGCAGATCGCCACTTCCACCGCCCCCGCCGCGGCGATGAGATGGCCCATCGAGCTCTTGGTCGAGCTCACTGCGACGTCCTTGACGCGCGAGGCGAACACGGCGCGAATCGCCGCGCTTTCGCTGCGATCGTTCATGAACGTCGACGTCCCGTGGGCATTGATGTAATCGACGTCGTCGATGGTTGCACCGGCGTCGGCGAGCGCCTGGCGCATCGACTGGATCGGCCCGTCGCCGTCCGGCGGGGAATCGGTAATGCGGTAGCTCGATAGCGAGTTACCGTCGCCGGCGAGCTCGGCATAAATGTGCGCGCCGCGCCGCCGCGCCGACTCCCATTCCTCGAGCACCAGAAATCCGGCGCCCTCGCCGAGCAGGAAACCGTTGCGCGTCGCGTCGAATGGGCGGCTCGCGCGCTCCGGCATCTCGTTGTCCACCGAGAGCGCGGAAAGCAGGCAGAAACCGGCGATGCCGACGGGGCTGATCATGGAATCGAATCCGCCGGCAAGCGCGTAATCGACGGCCCCGCGGCGGATCAGCTTGAGCGCGGTGCCGATCGCCTGACCGCCGGAGGCGCACGCCGTATGCACCGACGTCGCGTAACCCCGAATGTCATGCCGACGCGTGAGCAGCGATAGGCCGGTCGTCGACTGGCTGCGGCAGAATACCAGCGGGTTGTTCGCCGACGCATCGGTAAGCAACCGTGTCGCATCGAGCTCGCCACCGGCGGCGCTGTGCTCGTGCACGGCGACGAGCTCCGCGAAATCGACCCCCATCATGCCCGTGCCGACCGCGCAGCCCCAGCGGTTGCCGGTTGCCGGCATCGGGCGAATGTCCGCGTCGGCCAGCGCCTGTTCGGCGGCCGCGAGCGCGAAACCGTGCGAGCGATTCGCGAACTTGAGCAGCTTGCGATCGCCGATCACCTCCGCGGGATCGAAATCCTTGACCTCGGCGGCGATGCGGACTGGAAAACCGGATGCATCGAACAGGCTGATCGCGGCGCCGCCGCTTTTGCAGGCGAGCAGCGCGGCCCAGGTCGCGGCGACATCGTTGCCTACAGGCGTAACGAGCCCGAGACCCGTGATCGCGACGCGGCGTCTGGCTGCCATTCAATGCCCCCGCGCCGCGACATCCAGCCGCGCCGTGGCGACTCTGCGACCGTCGATCGTGGCCGAGAGGCGAATGGTGCCGCCGATGTCGCTCACGAGCGCCACCCCCTTCGCGGAACCCATCGCCGCACGGGCGAGATCCATTGCCAGACGGATCTGGCTGTCCAGAAGCAGCGTTGCGGGAAATACCGGTCGCCGCGGAAAGTGATCGGCAAAGAACGGCGCGGACCGCGGCACTTGAAGCAGTGCGCGCGCCGATTTGTCCGTGCTGACTTCGAGTGCGATGAGCTCGGGCGTGGCGACGCCGCGGAAACGGCCGGCAGGTGCACCCGTCGCGCACAGCAGGCGGAACCGCTCGCGGAGCGCCTCGGGCGCATCGAACTCCTGCACCGGCAGCATCGGGCCCAGGCAGTGCCTGAGCTCGATGACCGTCGCGCCGTCGAAGCGCGCAGAGCCTCCGTAAGCAACGGCCTCGTCGTCGAGAGCTTCGATCTCCACGCTAAGCTCGAGCCGCGAACCGGGCACGACGTCGCCGTGAAAGATCGTCTCGGTGGCGAGTGCCGCCACCGGCCGGCCGCGAAAATCGATGCTGGACATCGCGATCCATGCTGCGAGCTGGCCGACTGCTTCGGCGACCAGGCAGGCGGGGAACGCAGCCAGATTCTCCGGCACGGCAAACGTTCCGCGCGCGTGCATGCCCGCCTCGAGGTCGATGATCCGGTCGACGAAGGAGAAAGCCGCGAAGTGATCGTTCATGCGGTGCTGGAATTCCTTGGATCTCAGGCCGCCGGCTGCGCTTCCCGCTGCGCCTGGATCACCAGCTTGCAGAAGGTCTCCGGCGTGAACAGCCGCGGGATGTCGGCGACCTTCATCGGGTTGCCGAACCGCTCTGCCGGAATCTCGGAGAGATAGCTCTTGAGCTGCGCCAAACCGGCCAGGGTCAGGACGCCTTTCTGCTCGAATTCCGACTCGGGCATGTCGCCGCGCGCATTCTCGATAATCTTGCCGCGCGGGATCTTGATCTTGAACGCCCGCTCGAGGCGGAAGACCATGTCGAGGAAATCGATCGACTCCGCATCGAGGCCCTCGATCAGCGAAACGTCGAGCTTGACCTGATCGACGTCGCAGCCGAGCGCGTCGGCCATCGTTTCCGCAACCTTGGGGAAAACCGCCTGGATTTCTTCCTTGGTGATCTCTGCATTCGCCATTCCGCTCACTCCATTTTGAAGCCGCCATCGACATTGAATACCTGACCCGTTACGTAATCAGCGTACGGGGAAGCGAGAAACCAGACCGCATAGGCAACCTCCTCGGGCTTGCCGTAGCGCCTGAGCAGTATCCGCGACTTGACCTCGTCGCCCGCCATCGCCCGCACCTGCTGCGACATCTCGGTGTCGATGACGCCGGGCGCGACACAGTTCACCGTGATCTTGCGCGGCGCCAGCTCGACCGCGAGGGCGCGTGTAAAGGCATTGATCGCGCCCTTGCTTGCCGCGTAGTTGGTCTGGCCGCGCCCGCCCTTTTCGCCGGCGACCGAGCTCACGTTGATGATCTTGCCCGCACGCTGCACGATCATGTGCGGGACGACTGCGCGCGCGACGTTGAACGCTCCGCCGATGTTGGTATCGAGCACATCGCGCACTTCGTCGTCGTCGAAGGCGGCAAGCTGGTTGTCGCGGATGATGCCGGCATTGTTCACCAGAACGTCGATCCGGCCGCAGCGCTCGGCGATGCGTTCGACGGCAGCCGCGCATGCCGCGGAATCGCGGATATCCACCTTGTCCGCCGCGATGCGCCGCCCCGCTGCCTTGCCCGCGCTAACGACCTCTTCGGCGGCGGGCGCGTTGTCACGATAGAAGAAGGTCACGTCCGCGCCTTCGGCCGCGAGGAGCTCGACGATCGCGCGACCGATGCCCCGGCTGCCGCCGGTGACGATCGCCACTTTGTCCGTGAGTCGCGCGTCCATGCCTGTTTCAGCGCCTAGCCGGAAATGCAGAACCCGCCATCCACCACCAGTGTATGCCCGGTGATCATCGCCGCTTCCGGAAGGCAAAGCAGGTAAACCGCGCCGGCGACGTCCTGCGGCGTGAGCACTGGGCCGGCGGGCGTGCGGCGGGCGAAATTCGCCAGCAGCTCCTCCCGATTAGGAAAATAGCGCAAGGCATCGGTATCGACGACGCCGGCGCTGACCGCGTTGACGCGGATCCGCCGCGGGCCCAACTCCTGCGCGAGCGTGCGCACCAGCGACTCGAGCGCGGCCTTCGACGCGCCTATGAAGCCGTAGTCGGGCATCGCTCGCGATGCGCCCAGGCTCGACATGGCAATTATGCTGGCGCCGGCGCGCATCAACGGCACGGCGCGCTGTGCCAGCAAGTTCAGCGCCAGCGCATTGGTCTCCAGGCACCAGCGCCAGTGTTTGAGCGTCATTTCCAGCGCGGGCTTGAGCACGCCGCTGGCCGCGTTGCTGACCAGGATGTCCAGACGGTCGAAGTGCTTGCCGAGCTCGGCAAACATGTCGTCGACGCTGTCGGGGATGCCGACGCTCGCCTGCAGAGCACATGCGCGCCGGCCCATGCCACGGATCTCGACGCAGAGCGCTTCAGCCTCTTCGGCGCTATTGTAATAGTTGATCGCGACATCGCAGCCGGCGGAGGCGAGCTTTTGCGCGATGGCACGCCCGATGCCGCGCGAGGCGCCCGTGACGAGCGCAACCTTACCGACTAAGGGAGCTGACATCGATCGGTGGCTTTGGGGGTCCGGAACGTCCGGACGCGGCGCCGGGCAGGCGGCTGCAGTGCCATCGAGGCTCTGCCTTCCGGGCAATCATTAATTATCGCCTGCTTCGCCGTCCGGAGCAACGTCGCCCCGGCCGTCAGCGACGCATCAGTTCGTCGCCGCGCGCCGGGCGCGGACGAAGCGTTGCGCCTCCAGGGTCCAGTGCCGCTTGATACTGTGCCAGACATCGGCAGCCCACATGATGTTTGAGGCACCTTGCTGCGGCAGCGGCGAGCTGCGGGCCGGATTCTCCGGGTCGAAGGCATTGATCCAGTCGCGCAGCGCCGGATCTTCGGCGAGTTGTGCGGTACCAGGCACGAACACGTGCGAGTACTCGGCCGGCAGCGTGACGTTACGGACGCTCGACTTGCCGGCTGCGTAAAAGGTTTTCACGCCCTCGAGCCCCGGTCCATCCCACGCGAAGAAATCGATTCCGATGCGGTAGCCCGTGAACTCGTCGACGGTATCCGGGATCGAGCGCACGCGGCTCAACACCATCCAGTGGATCGGCAGTGCCAATGCCCAGCCTCCGGTGCCAACCGCTGCTGCGGCCGCGACGGAAACGCCTACGATCGGCCGCTCGCGCCCGGTCAGCGGATCGACGATCGTCGTGCGCTCTTCGAACTCTCCGGTAAGCGGATTGAAAATGCGCAGCTTGTCGCCGAACGAGCCGGCGAGCTCGTGCAGGATCTTTACCACCTGGATACCGCCCTGACTGTGACCGACCAGAATGGCACGCACGCCTTCGCGCTCGTAATACCAGGCGATCAGGCCGGCTTGCCGGTCGCCCGGCTCGTAAGGGCTGCGCGACAGGCTGCCATCGCCGGCATCGCGAATGCGCTCTTCCGGATAGCCCATTCCGGTGAGAAAGCGCGAGAACGACTCCATCAGCAGATGCACCGGGTACACGCCGCCGTGGAACAGCAAGATTCTCGGCGTCGGTCCGGCAGCGAGCGTCGAGCGCACGTCCGCCTCGGTGATGTGCTCGGGATCGAGCGCAAGGATTCGTTCTTCGACCGAGGCGTCGAGGGCGATCGATTTGACGACGCTGCCCGGAACGGGACGTTCAGTCGCGGCGGCGACGGGAGCCTGCCCGGACGCGCCCGCCGCGACAAGAAAGCCGAGTGCAGCCGCAGCTGCGAAGCGCGATGCCAGGGGGGAGCGGTTCATTCGAGGGCCTCGATGTGGCGGATGAATTCGGCAGCCACGCGCTCGACGGTCTCGCGGCTGATGTCTGCGGCGCGGAACGAAAATCCGAGCTGCAAGACTCCGCCCAGCGTGGTCGCGGCCACGACCAGGGGTGCGAGCGGTCCCGTGGGGACGGCCCGCAGGTATTCCGCCGGCGCGCCGGCGCGCAGATCGACCCATAGCGAATCTATGTTCAGACTGGTGATCCCGGCCCAGATCGGATAGTGCTTGGCGAGAAAGCATTGTCGCCGATCCGGCCCGAGGAAGCGCCACGCGAACGCCACCCAGCCCAGCGCCAGCAATGTCTGCAGGTAGAGTTTGTGTTCCTTGATGCGCGCGGTTTGCATGTGGATTTCTCGCGTGAGTTGAGGCAACCCGATGCCGGGTGGAACAAGGTGTGAAACGCGAAGCGAAGTCAGGAACTGGCCGAACGTTTCACCGGCGCTCGCCTCGAATTCCCGGCGGAGGTTGACGATCGACGCGACGGCGAGCTCCTTGCGATGGTGGGACGTGGCGCGCTTCGCGGCGACCGGCGCCAGTGCGAGCAGCAATGCCGCCAGAAACAAATCGTTCACCGTCACGCCCCAAGCCTTGGCCGTCCGCACGACCGCGGCAAATGCGGGGGGCCCGATACGGGCCGAGAGAAAGCCGTTCGCGGGATCCTGCCCGGCGCGGCATGGAGCCCGGAACGCACGCCGGCAATTTAGCGCCAGCGACGGCAGGCGCGCGAAGCCTGCAACGGTTCGGCGCATATGCCGCAGGAACAGCCAACTGAACGTGCGCGGGTAGCGCTGCGGAGCCCACGGTGCAGCGGCCTGCGTTCCATCGGTCGCATAGTCATCGCAAAGCTTCTCGAGCAGGACCGCGATCGAATCGCCGCCGGCGATGAAATGATCATAGGCGAGACCGAGGTAGAACGAGGCGCCGGCGTCGACGGCGAAGAAACGGAACGGGACGAACGCACCATCCGGAGGAAACGACAGGTTGAGCTGGCGCTCAATCTCCCGTTCAGTGACGTGGTTCGCGTCGCTGCCGACGGCCAGGATGGTCAGTTCGATCGCCGCGGCCCCGCCGCGGAACTCGAAACGTCCGTGCCTGCGATCGAGAACGAGGCCGGTCAGCCCCGCAGTTTCGAGTCGGCCTTCGATGCGCCGCTTGAGCTGCGCGGGCTCGAGCGGCTGATTCAAGCGCACGATATGCACGGCAATGTAGGGGTGGAGCTCACGCCAGCGCAACATCATGGCCTGGAACAGATTGAGCTTGCCGCGCAGCTTGTCCTGCCGGCCGGATTGCAGATCTTGCAAAGTATTCGTGCCGCGGGGAGCGCGCTGTACGGTAACGTCAGGAGCAGCCATAGCCCGATGAATCTTCTGCATGTCACTGCTTCCGGAAAGCGATAACCGTGCCATCTATTGTAGCGGCGCAGCGCTCTTCCGCGCCGCGCGAACCAGGCGCTGCGCCTCGAGGCACCAGTGCTTCTTGACGCTGAACCAGATGTCTGCCGCATGCAGCAGATTCGGCAGATCGGCCAGCGCTCCGGACGGAGGGGAGGGCGTTCCGGGGCCGGGCGCATAGCGATTGATCCAGTCGCGCGCAGCCGGATCGAGCGCTAGTTCCTTGACGAGAGGGAGCGTGAGATGGCTCGCTTTAGGCGGCAGGATGACATTCCGAACCCGCGCGGAGCCCGTTGCCCGATACGGCTCTGCGGAACCGAAGTTGCCCGCGATCGG
>VBCS01000211.1:7603-11488 GCA_005888955.1 Betaproteobacteria bacterium | reverse complement strand
CGTCCCCCTGCCCAAGGGCCTGAGTTTCGATACCGACTCGCACGAGGCGTTCGAGGTGGTGCCTTAGACGGGAGTCGTCCGCGCGGGCGGCCATTACACAAGGAGATCTGAACTGCACGTGACGAGGAACAGATTGCAGCTCTATATACAGGGAGGGCACATGCGATTCACGACCGTAGGATGCCTGTTAGTGTCTGCGGCGGCATTCATCGCCCCGACCGCGGGACAAAATCCACCCGCACCACCGGCAACGGCGCGAACGGCAGTGGCCGCTACCAAATTGCCGATGCTCGGGGATGCACCGGTCCATTTCAAGGCCGTGAGTGTCACCATTCCCTCGGGGACGAGTAGCAGTGTCTCGTCAACCAACGGGATCCTATATCAGCTCTCGGGATCGACCGAGGTTTCCATCGGTGGAGAGGTCAGGACATTAAGCCCGGGTGAGGGTTTGTTCATCGCGGATGGGAACGTAGCGACACTGAAGGCGGGAGATGGTGGGCCTTCGACCTTGCTGCACTTCCTTCTCGTTTCGCCTGCGGAGCTCGATAAGTTCGTCGCCACGCCACCTGCCGCCGTGCAAGAGCTCTATCGAACAGCAGCACCCCTGCCCGAGCTCAAGCCCGGCCGTTATGACCTCAACCTGACACGAATTACCTTTCCTGCACAGATGCCGTCCAATGCGCCGCACCATCGATCGGGCGCAGCGCTTTATTACGTGGTCTCCGGAACGGGTGCAAACACGATCGAGGGTAAGACGGAGGCCAAGGCGCCGGGCTCTTTCATCTACGAACCGTCCGGTCTCGTCCATCAGTGGGGAAACCCGGGCGCTGCGCCGTTTACATTCCTGGCGTTCAACATCAGCCCGGAAGGTGTGCCCGCTGTCCTTCCCGGGGCGCCGGTGAAAACTCAGTAGCACTCAGGTACGGCGCAGCGCGACAGAAGCCTGAGTCGGCAAGGCGACGCATGCTCCGCGCTTAAGTCGGAGTTATCGCTGTGGTCCGGTAAGCCGAGTCATTGAGGAAAATTCATGAGGCTCAAGAAGATCGTGGAAGCTGCGGATGCCGTTGCGGTGATCCACGACCGCGATGTCGTGGCTTCTGCCGGCTACGGAGGCAATGGCACGCCCGACCAGCTCTTTGTCGCACTGGAGAAGCGCTTTCTCGAAACCGGGGCGCCGCATGGATTGACACTGGTGTTCTCCACGGGGCAAGGCGACATGAAGGACAGAGGACTCAACCGGCTTGCGCATGAAGGGCTCGTACGGCGCGTGGTCGGCGGTTATTTCGGGCTGTCTCCCGGCATCGAAAAACTCATCGTCGACAACCGCATCGAGGCGTACAACCTGCCCGAAGGTGTCCTTACGCACATGTACCGTGACATCGGTGCCGGCAAACCGGGCACGTTGTCCCGTGTCGGTCTCGGGACCTACGTCGATCCACGCCAGGACGGCGGGAGAATGAACGCGAAGACCACCGAGGACATCGTGCGACTGATGGAGATCGACGGCGAAGAATATCTTTTTTACAAGTCGTTCCCGATCCAGGTCGCGCTCATCCGGGGCACCACCGCGGATCCGGATGGAAACATCACCGCCGAGCGCGAGTCGCTCGCCCTCGAAAATCTGGCCCTTGCGATCGCGGCGCGCAATTCTGGCGGCATCGTGCTTGCGCAGGTGGAACGCGTCGCAGCAGAGGGATCGCTGGATGCACGCAAAGTGAAGGTGCCCGGAGTTCTCGTCGACTGCGTCGTGCTCGCGGAGCCCGAACACCACATGCAGACCTACGGCACCCAGTTCAATCCCGCTTTCTCCGGGGAGCTGCGGGTGCCGCAGAAAATGGTCAAGGCGGTGGATCTGAACGAGCGCAAGATCATCGCCAGGCGCGCACTGCTCGAGCTCACGCCGAACTGCGTTATCAACGTCGGCGTAGGCTCGGTGCCCGACCAGGTGCCCCTGGTCGCGGGCGAGGAACGCATCCAGGACCTGATCACACTCACTGTCGACCCGGGCATCATAGGGGGCGTGCCCATGAGCGGGCTGGACTTCGGTGCGGCCGTGAACTACCAGTCCGTCATCGACCACGGCTCGGCGTTCGATTTTATCGACGGTGGAGGGCTCGATGCCGCCTTCCTCGGATTTGGAGAGTGCGATGCCGAGGGCAACGTCAACGCCAGCCGCTTCGGGAGCCGCATTCCCGGTTGCGGCGGTTTCATCGACATCAGCCAAAACGCCAAGAAACTCGTATTCGTCGGCACCTTCACGTCGGGCGGACTCGAGCTCGCAATCGACGATGGCCGCGTACGGATTGTCAAGGAAGGCAAGTTTCCCAAGTTCGTGGAGCGCATCGGCCAGACGACCTTCAGCGCGGGTTATGCGCAGCGCTGGCGCCAGGAAGTGCTCTATGTCACCGAGCGCTGCGTGTTTCGGCTGGGCGCGGCCGGGCTCACACTCACCGAATTGGCGCCGGGAATCGAGCTCGAACGCGACATCCTCGAACGCCTGCCGTTCAAACCCGCAATCGAAGGTCCACGGGAGATGAATCCGGCCATTTTCCGCGCGGCGTCGATGGGCTTGCGCGAGCGAATGCTCGATACGCGCATGGAGGATCGCCTGAGCTACGATCCGGAAAGCAATACCGTTTACATGAACTATGCCGGCCTGCGCATCCGGGACCTCGGCGATATCAAGACGATCGTCGAAGCAGTGGACCGGCTTCTGGAGCCGCTGGGGAAGCGTGTCTATTCGATTGTGAACTACGAGCGCTTCTCATGTGACGACGAGGTATTCGATCAGTACGTCGATGCGGTCAAATATGTGGAGCAAAAGTATTATCTCGGCGTGAAGCGGTACACGAGCGGTGCGTTCCTGCGCCATAAGCTCGGAACCGAGCTTGCCAAACGGCACATCACGTCGGAAGTACTAGGCTCCATCGGGGCGAGTCGCCGTTGACCGGCGCAATTTATTCCATGCGCACTCTTCTGATGACGGTCATCGGCCTCGCGCTCGCGGTGGCATTCGATGTCGTCCTAGAGATGCTTCGCCGGCGCGGCAAGAGCCGCGGCGCTGATGGCGCACAGCTCTTTATCTGGATATGGCTCGCGATCACCAGCGTCGATTTCTGGGTCGGCGTCGAGGAAGGGCACGGGGTATCGCTCGAGCTGGGTGTTCACGCGCTTATTTTTATCGTGCCCGCGGCGGCGGCCTGGTATCTGTCGCGCCGGCGTGGAATGTCGACCGTCAAGCCCGATTGACGTTGTCCTCTGTGATTCATCGTGGGCTCCTGTATTGGAGCAACTCCTTCGTCGTATTGGTACAGATCCAATTACGCGCTCGCGCCGCCGTGGCCATCCCGTCGTTGAGGCTATAATCGCTGGTCCATCGATCTTCCGCGAGCCACGTTCCCATGTCCGCCGTTGCAGTTCCGTCCAGCGTCGACAGCGTCGTTCTCCTCCTGGAGAAACACGACTACTTCGCCGACCGGCGCCTGGCGACGAGCGTATTTCTCGCCCTGACCATGCGCCGGCCGCTGTTCCTCGAAGGCGAGGCGGGCGTGGGCAAGACGGAGATCGCCAAGGTGCTGGCAACCGCGCTCGGCCGCGAGCTGGTCCGCCTGCAGTGCTACGAAGGCCTCGACACGGCGTCGGCGGTGTACGAGTGGAATTACCCGCGGCAGATGATCGAGATTCGGCTTGCCGAAGCGCAAGGCAAGGTCGACCGCGAAGCGCTCGCAACCGACATTTTCACCGAGCGGTTCCTGATCCGGCGGCCGATTCTGAAAGCGCTCGTGCCGCAAGGAGGCGCCGCGCCGGTGCTGCTGATCGACGAGCTCGACCGCACCGACGAGCCTTTCGAAGCGTACCTGCTGGAAGTGCTCGCCGAATATCAGG
>VBCS01000211.1:0-7547 GCA_005888955.1 Betaproteobacteria bacterium | reverse complement strand
CGAACGCTGAGCGTGAGCTCGCGATCGTGCGGCGCAAGGTGCCCGGCGCCAACCTCCGGCTATCGCGCGAGGTCGTCGCGTTCACGCAGCGGTTGCGCACGATGGATCTGTTCAAGGCGCCGGGAATCGCCGAGACCCTCGACTGGGCGGAGGCCCTGGTTGCGCTGGACAAAATCGCGTTGGATCCGGAGACGGTCGCGAATACCTTGGGCGCGCTCCTCAAGTATCAGGATGACATCGGCGCTGTGACGCAGGAGGTGGCGACGCAACTGGTCGGCGAGGCGCGCCGCGAGGCCGCCGCCGAGCTCGGATTGTGAAGCCGCTCGCCGCGGAAGCCGCCGGCGGGCCAAGGCTCGCCGAGAACATCCTCCATTTCGTTCGTGTGCTGCGTGCCGCGGGCTTGCCGGTCGGACCCGCCAAAGTGATCGTCGCGCTGGAAGCGGTACAGGCGGTGGGCGTCGAGCAACGCGAGGATTTCCGCGCCGCGCTCGAATCAGTGCTGATCGAGCGACACGAGCAACAGGCGCTGTTCGATCAGGCCTTCGAGCTGTACTGGCGCAATCCGCGCCTGCTCGAGCGCATGATGCAGCTCTTGCTGCCCAAGGTGTATACGCGCGCGCCGCGCGCCGATGCCGAAGCGCCGCTGTCCGCGAGGCTCGCGGAGGCGCTGGCGCCACCGCGGGTCTCGGAGCAGGCGGCGGAGCCACAGGAAGTCACGGTCGATGCGGCGTTCACGTTCTCGCCGCGCGAGGTCCTGCAGAGCAAGGATTTCGAGTCGATGACCGCGGCAGAGCTCTCCGAGGTCAAGGCGATGATCGCCCGGCTGCGCCTGCCGCTGCCCGAGCTGCCGATCCGCCGTACCGTCGCCGCGAGCCGCGGCTCGGCCGTCGATCTGCGCGCGACGCTGCGCGCGATGGCGTCGGCGGGCGGGACGGTCGTCCCGCTCGCGTGGCGACAGCGTCGGCGGCGCCGCCCACCGCTGGTCGTGCTCTGCGATATCTCGGGATCGATGGACCGCTATTCGCGCATGCTGCTGTTTTTTCTGCACGCGATCACGAACGACCGCGACCGCGTGCACACGCTGCTGTTCGGCACACGGTTGACCAATATCACGCGCCATCTCAAGCGCCGCGACGTCGACGTTGCGCTCGCGCGCGTAAGCGCCGCAGTCTCGGATTGGGCCGGTGGCACGCGCATCGGCGCGTGCCTTGCGGAATTCAACCGGCGGTGGTCGCGACGGCTGCTCGCACAGGGCGCGGTCGTGCTGCTGATCAGCGACGGTCTCGACAGCGACGTCGGCGAAGGCCTCGCCGCCGAAATGGAGCGCCTCTCCAAGTCCTGCCGGCGGCTGATCTGGCTCAATCCGCTGTTGCGCTACGAAAAGTTCGAGGCGCGTCCGGCAGGCATCCGCGCGATGCTGCCCTATGTCGACGCGCTGTTGCCGGTGCACAATCTGGAGAGCCTCAAGCAGCTCGCAACGGCGTTCGCACAGCCGCACGCCATGCGCGGGATGGCGCGCACATCCGGCTTCGACCGCGCACGCCGAGCCGCGTGATCCGGATTGCATGCAAAGGGAGCGCCACGGATGGAACTGACGAGCAGCCGAGCGGTACCAGCGTCCGTAGAAACAACGTGGGCGGCGCTCAACGATCCCGAAACGCTCAAGGGCTGTATCCCTGGCTGCGAGTCGATCGAGCGGGTTTCAGATACCGAGCTCAAGGTCGCGATGACGGCGCGCGTCGGTCCGGTCTCAGCCAAGTTCAGCGGTCGCATCATTCTGTCCGACGTCGTCGCGCCAACCTCGTACAAGATGAGCTTCGAAGGGCAGGGCGGGGCGGCCGGCTTTGCACGCGGCGAGGCGAAGGTCGCGCTGACGCCGGACGGTTCCGGAACGCGCATCGAATACACCGTGAATGCGCAGGTCGGCGGCAAGCTGGCACAGATCGGATCGCGCCTTGTCGATGGCGCGGCCGCGAAGGTCGCCGATGACTTCTTCGCCTGCTTTGTCGAGCGCCTGGGCGGCGGTGCAGCCGCTGCCGCGGAGCCAGTCGTTGCGCCCACCGAGGCTGCTGCGACGTCGCGCACGCTATGGGTGCGTCTCGCTGTCGCTATAGCGATCATCGCGGCCGTGTTCATCTACTGGCTGACACGTCCGGCGTAGAATTGGCGATGAACCAAGCACGCTGGCGGCTTGTCCGATCGTTGTCGTCCGGAGCCCGGCCCTGATTGCCATGGATAGCGTCGACCTCGAAGTGCTGCGCAAGAGCGCCGAATGGCTGGCCGCCGGCAGGCGCGTCCTCCTCGTGACGGTGGTCAAGACCTGGGGCAGCTCGCCGCGGCCTCCGGGTGCGCTGCTCGCAGTGCGGGACGACGGGCACGTGGTCGGCTCGGTATCGGGCGGCTGCATCGAGGATGACATCGTCGAGCGCTCGCGGCGCGAAGGCGCTTACGTCAAGCGGCCGCAGACGGTCACCTACGGTGTTTCCGCGGAAGATGCGCGCAAGTTCGGCCTTCCCTGTGGCGGCACGATTCAGCTCGTGCTCGAGCCGCTTGCGCCGCAGAGCCGCATCGGCGAGCTGCTCGAGCTCGTCCAACAGGGGAACCTTGTCGCACGCACGCTCGATCTGGAGAGCGCGGAAGTCGCGCTCGCGCCCGCAGGTACAGCCGACGGCCTCACCTTCGACGGGCAGGTGCTGACCACGGTCCATGGGCCGCGGTATCGGATGTTGGTGATCGGCGCCGGGCAGCTGTCCAAGTATCTCGCCCAGATCGCGGTGGGCCTGGATTACCAGGTCACCGTCTGCGACCCGCGCGAGGAATACACTGAAACCTGGGACATTCCGGGCATCACGCTGGTGAAGACGATGCCCGACGACACCGCGGTGGCGATGAAGCTCGACGAGCGCTGCGCCGTCGTCGCGCTGACGCACGATCCCAAGCTCGACGATCTCGCGCTCCTGGAAGCACTGAAATCGCCGGCGTTCTACGTGGGCGCGCTCGGCTCGCGCGCCAACAACGCCAAGCGCCGCCAGCGGCTCGAGGAATTCGACCTGACGCGCGAGCAGATCGCTCGTCTGCACGGACCGATCGGGCTCTACATCGGCAGCCGTACGCCCCCGGAGATCGCGATCTCGATCCTCGCAGAAATCACCGCGGAGAAAAACGGCGTCGCGCTGCCCGACATCGCGCAGGTCGCCGCTGCGAAGGAGAAGCTCGGTCCTTCCGTTGCCTGCGCTACGACCGACGCCTGATCCCCGCAGCAAGGCCTAACGCCCGGGCCGGAGCGCGTCGAGCGTGCCTTCGAATACCAGCCGTGGCGGGCGTTCGAACGCCAGGTTGGCGCAGACGCTGTCGTAGCACCGGAAGAGATCCTCGCGATCGCGCCCGCCGATATTGACGGTCGCGTAGCGATAGCTTCCCAGCCATTTCATCTCGCGCCCGCGGCTCGCGCCGCGCTTGATGAAAGTCTGCAGGCAGGTGCCGGGATGTGCCGCCTGCAGCCAGCGGATCTCGGCACGGCTCGGCGCGACCTTGATCGCACCGTCGAATTCGCGAAACACGAAGCTGGCCGCGGCGCCGTAGCGACCGGCGCGCCGAATCCACCGCGGAGCGCGGCCGATCGCCAGGTCAGCGAGCACACCATAGGGATTCGTGCCGTCGACTTTTTCGTACAGATCGGCGAACTGCGCGGCGAGCCGCGGGTTGATCTCGATGATCCTGACGGCGCCGTCGCGCGGGCGCCAGAAAAGCTCGACGTTGAACAGGCCGTGGTCGAAGCCGATCGCTTCGAGCGCGCGGCGCGCCACGCGCTCGACTTCGCGCTGTGCCGCCTCCGGCAGCCGGCTCGGGTATTCGAAGCGCTGGAAGGCGATCGTGCCCGGATACATGACCGAATCGACCACGCCCAGGCAATGCGCGGCGCCACGATCGACATAGCCGTCGACATTGACCTGCACGCCGTCGAGCGGCTCCTCTCCGATCAGGTGGTACGCGTCGCAGACCTCGTCGCCCGGAAGCAGATCGCGCATCAGATCGTTGAAAGGCTTCACCAGCCGCCGAATGATGTGCTTCTCCCACGAGCTGAACTCGAGATGGCGGTTGAGCTCTTCGACGCGATCCACGCGCCGCGCGAGCACCGAGTACGCCGCCTTGACCGGCTTGACGAAGAGCGGATAAGGCAGCGCGGCCGCGGCGGCGGGATCGATGGTCCATGGAAAGACGGTATAGCGCGGTGACGCCTCGGGCAGCGCCGCCGCGGTCAGCGTGCGGGCGAGAACCTTGCCGGGAAGGCCGAGGCGCCGTGCGACCGTCGCCGCAATCAGGGCGCCGTATTGCTCGTTCGTGCTGACGACACCGGCGAGGCCGGCATGGCTGTATCTGCGCACGAGGCGATCGACGAAGCGCCGCACGTCGAACCAGAGGATCTGGGCGTTTTCCGGGAAGCGAAACAGGTCGAAGCCCTCGCCGACCACGTCGAACTCGCCACGCAGCGCGGCGTCAGCCTGCAATGCGCAGCGGTCCCAGCATTCGGGAAACAGAAAGAGGAGCTTCGGCTTCATCGGGCGGCGTCGGGGGGGCGCGACGTCAGCGCAAAGCATAGCAAATAGCGGCTGGCCGGAGCGCGCCTTTATCAGCGTCAGGCGATCGCGACGCCTAGAAATGCCACCAGCGTAAGGCCGATCGCGGCGCCGACGATGAAACGATAAAGGCTCTGAGTCTTGGTCTTGGACATGGATGGAATGGATCGCTACGGTCGCAGTCCCATATACGCTGGTCAGACGCGTTTGGATCGGACGTAGTGCAACAGAACCGGCAACAGGGCGAGCACGCCGAGCAGGCTCAAGGCGAGCAGCGCCTCCGGCGTGAGCAGGGCTCGCGTCGACTCGATGCTGCCCAGCGTTTGCCCGAGATTGGTGACGATGAGCGTACTCGGCAGGATGCCGACGAATGTCGCGGCGACGTAGGTGCGCACGCGAATATCGGTCAGCGCCGGCGCGAGATTGACGAGAAAGTAGGGAAAAAGCGGCATCACCCGCAGAAACAAGAGCCAGTAGAAACCGCTTTCGGTGAAGCCCTCGTTGATACGCTCACCCAGCGGGCCGAGGCGCCGGCGCACCGCCGCGCCGAAGAGATAGCGCGCAGCGAGAAAGAGCATCGTCGCGCCGAGCGTGCCCGCGGTGACGACGATTCCGGTCGCGACCCAGCGACCGAAAAGGAAACCGAACGTCAGCGACAACACCGTGCCGCTGGGCAGGCTCAACGCGGTCGCGGTCGCATAGATCGCGAACGCGAGCGCCAGCGCCAGGCCGTAGTGCGCGGACGTGAAAGCGAGCAGCGCGTCGCGGTTCTGCTTGATCGTGTCCAGGGCGAGGTAATGCTCGCCGCCCAGCGCGAAAAAAGCGGCGACTGCGGCGACAAATACGACTGGAATTGCAAGCCTTGCCCAGCGCCGGAGGACTGATTCCTTCGTCCCGCCACCTGCGCGGGCCTCGGTCATTTCTGCTCTATCTTCGGATCCAGCGCGTCGCGGAGCCCGTCGCCTAGAAGATTGAAAGCGAGCACCGTACAGAATATCGCCAGGCTGGGAAAGAGCGCGACATGCGGCGAAGTCATCATGTCCGCGCGCGCCTCGTTGAGCATCGCACCCCATTCGGGCGTCGGCGGCTGGGCACCCATGCCGATGAACGACAGGCTCGCCGCCGTGATGATCGACGTGCCGATGCGCAGCGAGAAATACACGACGACCGCCGCGATCGTGCCGGGAAAGATATGCCGGACCACGATCGTCCAGTCCGACGCGCCAATGCTCCGCGCCGCTTCGACGAATGTAAGGTGTTTGAGCGCCAGCGTATTGCCGCGCACGAGCCGGGCGAACGTGGGAATGCTGAAGATCGCGACCGCGATGATGACGTTGCCGATGCCGCCGCCGAGGATGGCGACGATGCCGATCGCGAGCACGATACCGGGAAACGCGAACAGGACGTCGCAGATCCGCATGATGATGCGGTCCCACCAACCTTCATAGTATCCCGCGACGAGGCCCATGGTGGTGCCGACGACCGCGCCGACGGCGACCGATACGAAGCCGGCGGTCAGCGAAATGCGCGAGCCCATCAGAATGCGGCTGAAGATGTCGCGCCCGAGAGGATCGACCCCGAACCAGTGCTTGAGCGAGGGCAGCGCATTGAGGCTGTCGTAGTCGAAGAAATTTTCCGCGTCGTAGGGGACGAGCCACGGCGCGCCGAGGGCCAGTACGACCAGCAACCCGACGAACAATCCCGCGACCACCGCGACATGCTGCTTGCGGAATTTACGCCAGAACTCCGTCCACGGCGTCCGCACCGCTGCTGCGGCCACTTCGGGCACGGCCGGAATTTCGGCGTCCACCGGCTGGAGCTCCGCTTGCTCGTTCATGGCATCAGCGATAACGGATGGTCGGATTGATCACCGCGTAAAGCACATCGACGATCAGGTTGATCAGCACGAATTCGAGCGAGAAGAGCAGTACCAGTCCCTGAATAACTGGATAGTCGCGCATGTCGACCGCGTCGACGAGGAGCCTGCCCATGCCTGGCCAGTTGAAGACGACTTCGACGACGATCGAGCCGCCCAGCAGGAAGCCAAACTGCAGGCCCATCATGGTGACGACCGGAATCAGCGCGTTGCGCAGCCCATGCTTGACGATCACGACGGTTTCGGGCAGCCCTTTGGCCCGCGCAGTGCGCACGTAGTCTTCGTGCAAAATGTCGACGAACGACGAGCGCGTGAAGCGCGCCATGATCGCCGCGACCGCGGCACCGAGTGTCAACGACGGCAGGATGTAGTGGCGCCAGGTGTCGGCGCCGACGGTCGGCAGCCAATGCAGCTGCACCGAAAAGATTTGCATCAGGAGCATGCCGAGTGCGAACGCCGGAAAGGATATGCCCGACACGGCCAGCGTCATGCCTACCCGATCGGGCCAACGGTTGCGCCAGACCGCGGAGAGGGTACCGATGAGCATGCCGATCGCCACCGACCACGCCATGCTGGTGACGGTCAGCCAGAATGTCGGCATGAAGCGCTCGGCGATTTCGGCGTTCACGGGACGCTTGGTGCGCAGCGACCGGCCGAAGTCCCCGTGCAGCACGCCCGTTGTGAAGCGGACGAACTGCTCGGGCAATGACTTGTCGAGGCCAAGGTCCTGCCGCACCAGCGCAACGGTCTCCGGCGTCGCGTCCGGTCCGGCGGCCAGGCGGGCCGGGTCTCCCGGCAGCAGATGCACGAAAAGGAACACCAGCAGTGCGACCAGCGCCAGCGTGGGGATCAGGCCGAGCAGGCGTTTGACGAGATACTGCAGCATTGCGATTTACTAGCGTTCGCAGTCCCGGACAATAGCTACGTCGGTGTGCGCACCGATCCCTTCGCGGAGACGCATCAAACGCAAGCCGTCATTCCCGCGAATGCGGGAATCCAGCGTCGTTGTCTAGAGTCGCTGGATTCCCACTTGCACGAGGCCCATAACAAAGTCGCTGGATCCCCGCTTGCGCGGGGATGACGCATTTGTTGCC
>VBCS01000210.1 GCA_005888955.1 Betaproteobacteria bacterium | reverse complement strand
CGCACGATCGCACGCGGAGCTCTGCCGCCGCGACCGACGCTTACCGTCGCTCCGGGAGAAAGGCTGCGCGTGGCGTTCGCGACCTGGAACACGCGCGATCATCCGACCATGCACCTATCGCCGGAGTTCTGGGAGAAGATCGACCGATCGCGGCTGGAGGTGTTTGCCTACAACCTGCGTCCCGACGACGAAAATCCGTTTCAGCGCCGGGCCAAGGCGGCCTTCGAGCATTACCTCGACGTCAGTCAGGAGTCCGTGGCCGCCATCGCCCGGCGCATTCGCGAGGATCGCATCGCGATCCTCGTCGATCGCAACGGCTACACGCTCAACGCCAGGGAAGGTATCTTCGCGCTCCGACCGGCGCCGCTCCAGATCAATTGCATCGGCTTTCCGGGCACGCTCGGCGCCGAATGGTACGACTACATCTTCACCGATCGCTTCAGCGTGCCCGAGCATCTGCAACGCTTCTACACCGAGCGACCGCTGTACATGCCGCACATGGCCTTCCCGAGCGACACCACGCGTCTGCCGCCGGGGCCGCCGCCCACGCGCGCCGCCTGTGGGCTGCCCGAATCCGGGTTTGTGTTCTGTTGCTTCAACAGCTCGTACAAGATACTGCCCGAGGTCTTCGCCATCTGGATGCGGCTCCTCGCCGCGGTGCCGGGCAGCGTGCTGTGGCTCCTCGACACCAGCGCCGAGGTGCGGAGCAATCTGCGCGGCGAAGCAAAGCGCGCGGGAATCGATCCGGCGCGTCTTATCTTCGCGCCGGTGGTGCCGGTGGGCACTCATGTCGCCCGCAATGCGGCGGCGGATCTGTTTCTCGACTCGTATCCCTATGGCGCGCACACGACGGCGAACGATGCGCTCCTCGCCGGCCTGCCGGTGATCACCTGCGCGGGCGAGACTCTGGCGAGCCGCATCGCCGGCAGCCAGCTCAACGCCATCGGCTTGCCGGAATTGATCACCACGAGCTTCGCCGAGTACGAGGCGCTCGCGTTAAGGCTTGCCACCGAGCCTGGTCTGCTCGACGGTTACCGTGAGCGGCTTCGCGCCAACCGCTACACGAGCCCATTGTTCGACATGGCGCGCTACGCCCGCGACTTCGAGGACGCCATGCTGCGCATCTGGGCAGAGCATCAGGCTTAAGTCGTGAGCGCGGCGGTCAGCGACGAGGCAGAGTGACTCCTGCGCGGGACGGATCAGGCTTTCGCGCGCGGCCTGGTGGGCGCGACCGCGCACGAGCCACTGCTCGAATCGGCGCGAATCGTGGGCGCGCCAGAAATCGTTCCGGTTACGTTGCTCATGTCTTTCACAGGCGCTGGCGCAATCTCGCGACCAACGGCTTCGGCGCGAGGCGGTAGAGCACGCGGCCGGCGAACGTGTGACGGATCGACAGCGCCGCGCGCGCAACGACGGCGAGCGCGCCGTTCGGTTTAGGCACCGTCGGCGCCGCAGGAGGCTGCGCGGCCGGCTCCGGGAGGCTCCACGGCGCATAGTGCAGCGCACTCAAGCATCGCTCCGCCGAGATGGCGCGAAGCGAAGCTGTGGACGACTTTGCCGGGGCGCGCGAGAGCGCGTCCCGCCAGATCGCGATCGTCGCCTCCGTCATCGCGGCGAGCGTGGGTTGCGCTGTCGCCTTGGCACGCGCCGCCGCCGCAGCGTGCGAGTCGGCATTTTCGGGTGCGAGCAGCGTCGCGATCCGCTGGAGCATGGAAGCGTCGTCGCGCCACTCGTCGTCCGCGAGCACCCAGCCTCCGCCACTTGCGGCGACGCGCTCCGCCAGCGCTCCGATCGGCGGCACCACCACCGGCCGGCCCGCGGCCCACGCTTCGGACAGCGTGAAGCTGAACGTCTCCGGACCGACAGAGGGATACGCGACCAGCCGCACGCGATAGTGCTCGAGCAGCGCGCCAATTTCGCGCGAATCGAAAGGTCCGTGCTGCGTGAACACGGCGTCGGCGCTCTGCGACTGCTCACGGCCGCGGTCGAGATAGCCGATCAGCACCCAGCGCAACCGCAGTCCGAGCGTGCGTGTCAGCTCGACCAGGCGTTCGAGCCGGCGCGCGCCTTTGTCGGCCCCGATCGCGCCGATCACGGCCACGGTCGGCACGCCGTCGTCGGGCAGGTCGAGCCGCGTGTAAATGGCATCGTCGCGGGGCATGCCGTGACCGCTCCCGTGCGCGATGATGGCGACCGAATGCTCCGGAAAGTAGCGGCGCAACATGGTCGCCGCCCACTGCGATGGCGCGATCAGGAACGCGGAGCGCACCAGGACCGCGCGGTGCCCTTCACGCCACGCGACGATGTCGACGTTCGCGAATTCGCGCTGCGCGGCGAGGCACGCCCGGCAGGCGTTGGCGTCGGTGATCGCTTCGCAGTATTTGCCCTGAGCGTCGAGAAAGGTGATCGTCGGGCAGGCGAAATTGAGGTCGTGAACCGTGTAGCCGTAAGGGATCGAAAGCTCGGAGAGCGCCGTGAGCACCGCTTCGCGGCAGCCCGAAATGTTGTGCAGATGAACGAGATCGATTCCGAACCGCGCCACGATGCCGCCCAACAGGTCGTGCCACGTTTCACCGGTAGCGCGCCGAAAGTCGTAGCCGATGACCGCATCGCCTGCGTACTCTTCCAGCCGCCAATCGTCGCCGACCGCGATCAGCAGGTAGTGGCGGAACGCGCCGGACGACGCCGTGACCAGCGCGCGCACGTGATATTCGGTGCCGCCGCCGTGGCCGTGCAGCAGATGGAGGATCCCGTGCGGCGGTCCGTCTAGCACGCGCTGCTGCGAGGCGGCCAGCTCGCGCAAGGGCCGCACGGGATCGGCGGCAATGTAGCTCCGGACGAGGTCGAGGTAGTGCGGATGGCGCTCGAGAAGCAGCGCCGTGTTGCGCTCGGCGAGATGGGCACGCTTCGCGCCGAACGAGCTGCCGCCAAGGTGCAGCACGAATGCGTCCTCGCAGAGCACGTTCCGATAGCCGGCTCCCGCGGCTCGCAGGCAGAAGTCGTTCTCCTCTCCGTAGCCCAGGCCGAACGCCGGGTCGAAACCGCCGATCGCGTCGAGGAGCGGGCGGCGGATGTAGAGGCAGAACCCGACGCCGGTCGGCAGGTCAGGGTACGTCGGCACAGCCGCGCGCTCCAGCGCGGCGACCAGCGACTCGGGATCCTTGCCCGGCGGCCAGGGATTGTTTGCGCAGAACCGCGGCAGCGAGCAGATTTCCGCATTGTTCGAGAACGGCGTGATGGTGCCGATGCGGACGTCCGACGCGGCGCAGCGCGACAACCGGTCGAGCCAGCCTCGCGTCACGACGGTATCCGAATTGAGCAGCAGAATGTCCGCTTCGCGACGCGCCTCGGCAAAGCCGCGGTTCGCCGTCAGCGTGAAGCCGATGTTCTTCTCGTTGGCGAGCAGTGTGACCCGCAAAAGGCGACGCGCGCGCAGCTCCGAGAAGTACGCGCGGATCGCCGGATCGGGCGAGGCGTCGTCAATCAGCAGCAACCGCCAGTCGCCGGTAGAGTGCTCGAGCACGCTGTCCACGCAGCGCGCGAGATCGGCCGCGGCGTTGTAGACCGGTACGACGATATCGATCGGCGTGGCGCGCATCTAGCGTTCCCGCCACTGCCGGAAACGCCGCCAGGGCCAGCCGAGCCAGCCGCGAAAGCTTTGCATATAGGCGATTACGCGCTCCTGTGCCGAGATCGCCGCCGCGAGCCGCGTGCGCTCGGATTCCAAACGCGTGCGCCCGACTTCGAGGGAAATCATCTGCTTTTCGAGCGCCGCGATCTTCGGTCGATCCTCCTCGCGTGCGGCGTTCGCTTCGCTGAGCGCTCGATCGCGCTCGACGACGAGCGCTTCCAGGTGGTGGATGTGCGCCGTGTGGCGCTCGACGGCGGCGTCGCGCTCGACCACCAACCGCTCCCGCTCGGCAACCAGCGTCTCGAGGTGCCGGATGTGACCCGCGTAGTGCTCCTCCGCGACAGCTTTCTGCCTGAGCAGGCCGTCGAGCCGCAGGACCTCGCGGGCGGCGGCTTCCGCGCGCTTGGCCTGGCTCTCGTCGGCGTCGGTGAACAGCGACACGCGCACTTCTTCGGCGGGTAGAGCGCCGGCGTCGCGCGCGGCAAGGACGATGAAATACATGCCCTCGGGCGCCGAATACGCAGCGACACGCTGTCCATCGCCGATCCAGGCCTCCACGGCGCCCGCGATCGGAGATTCCGTGTTGCCTTCGGTCCAGATCCCCGACCAATACGCCACGCGCTGATGATGCCAGCGCTGCGCCGGAAAGCGCTTTGCGAGCAGACGGCTGAGATCGTCGCGGTACAGCTCCCGCTGGTGGTACGGGTTGACGTAGTTCCGCGCATCGCTGTAAAGGCGCCGGTTGGGCGAGGACATCAGCAGCAGCCCTTCGGGCGTGAGCACGCGTGCGAACTCGGTCAACATCGCGAGCTGGTCCTCGGCGGCCAGGTGCTCGATCGTCTCGAACGATACGACGACGTCGATCGAGGCGCTGGGTAGCGGCAGGCCGGCGCACGAGGAGGCGATGAAGCGCGTCCGCTTGCCATCGCCGTATGTAGCGCGCGCGCGGTCGATGGTCGCCATGTCGATGTCGATGCCGATCACGTCCGCGGCAACGGCTCCGAGCAGCGCCGAACCGTAGCCTTCGCCGCAGGCCGCGTCAAGCACGCGCTTGCCCGCGACGAAGCGGCGCGCAAACGCGTAACGGTGCCAGTGCTCGTAGGCAATCTCGCCGCTGCAGCTCGGCAGAAAGCGCTCTCCCGTGAATTCCGGGATGGTAGTCAACGGAGTGGAAATCGAGCTGGACATGCGTGCGCCGCGGCGTCTGGCGCGGTGAAAAATGGTCTATTTTACCCGACGCGACGCCTTGCCGCCGTGGTTCCCCTCGGGACGCGCCGCCGATGTCGGTGTCAGGCTTACGTCAGCTTGCCTAAGGGCGTACGCATGGCCGACGGTCTCGAACAAGGGCGAGCTCGCGCGTCCAGCGCGCATGCGCTCGCGATAATGCGCCAGCAATTCCGGTCGGCGCGCCAGCTCGGTTGCGAGAAGGGAGAACGGTCACGAGGGCAGGTAATACTATGCTGTCAGAGGACGTCGCCGAGAGCAGTCCTTCCCGACTTCGTCTAGATCTCTGCAGCCAGGATTCGCGCGAGGTCCTCAGGCGATCGCCAATCGACGCCACACGTGTAACGCGGCAGCAGCCACCGATTGCTGCCATCATGCGATGTTCCCGGCGTTGCGGTCAGTGCGGCCAAGGTCCCGTTACGCTCGCCGTAGCGTGGCAGGTATTCGTTCGAGACGTAATCGCTTGGTGCACCGTACGGATAGGCAAACAAGGCCGTGCCGGGGTTGGGCGCCTTGGCCGAGATATACGCATGCGCCTGCGCGACCTGCAGGTGGGCAGCGTCGAAGTTCGCAACGGCTTGGAAAGATCCGGGTCGCGCATCCTGCTGACCTGCCGGCGTCGCCGACGGGCTCATGTGGTCCCAACTGTGATTACCCAAGTGGAACAATCCGGAGGCGATCGCCTCGCGCCACCATTGTTCTCCGATCCATTGGTAGTCGAGCATCTCATGCCGCGCGATCTGGCGGCGCGCGTCCGGGGACGCGATCACGAACGAGGTCGCATGGACGAACATGCCGTGCCGCTGCGCATGGTCGCGCAGGATGGTGTGCGCGGACCGCTGAGGGCCGTGAAAGGGGTGCCGGAGGTCGATGAAGTCGAAGTCGAGCCCGTCGTCCAGCGTGATCGCCACGACCCTTTCCGGCAAGGGCAGGGTTCGGTCCAGCAGCGCATCGACGACCCGACGCAGGGCTACGACGGGTAGCCGCAGCGCACGCACGACATCGAGATCGTGGGCAAGCGCCAGAAGGTTGTTGCTTGCGTAGTCGTTGCCGGCGATGTTGCCCGAATGGTACGTCAGGATCGAGGCACGCATGAGCGTGGTTCACTGCCTGTCAGGCATCGAGTCTGGAAGAGCGACCGCAGTATCGTGATCCCCCATGCGCCAGTGATGTTGCAGCCGGATCAAGCCAAATTCACGAGCCGCCCCTGTAATCGTCAGTGACTTCTCCAGCGTATCGAACAGGCGCACGCCCTCGGGGTCGAGCACGTGTCCGCGCACGAGATACTTTCCCGGCAGCAACGGAAGCGA
>VBCS01000208.1 GCA_005888955.1 Betaproteobacteria bacterium | reverse complement strand
CGCCGGTAGCCGACGTGGTCGACCACGATGTCTGCTCCGAAATGCATTCGATATCGGGTCGCCAGCTTCGCCACTGCCACGGCCGCGTCGGGATCGTCCGCGTTGACGTGAATGATCGGCGCGTCGATTGCGCGCGCCAGGTCCGAGCAAAACCGGGTCGATCGCGCGTCTCTCGGATGCGATATGGTCGAGCCGATCTGATTGTTCAGGATCAGATGCAGGGTGCCGCCGACACCGTACCCGCGCGTTTGGGAAAGGTTGAGCGTCTCGGTGACCACGCCCTGGGCGGAGAACGAAGCGTCGCCGTGGACAAGAATCGGCATCACCTTTCTGCTGAATCCATCGGTCTTACGGTCCTGCAGCGCGCGCGCCATGCCGCATACGACCGGGGACACGCTCTCCAGGTGCGACGGGTTGTGCGCGAGCAAAAGATTGATGTCGCCGTCAGCGGTATGTTTCCGAATCGAACAGCCGAAGTGATCCTTGAGATCCCACGCGGCCGCAGCCCGCGCCGGATCGCCGGAAAAAAGCGAAAACAGCTGTTTTGCCGGAAGGTCGAAGACGTTTTTCAACACGTTCAGGCGGCCTCGATGCGGCATCCCCAGGACGATGTCCTCGACGCCTTGATGCGCCGCCTCTTCGACCGCAGCGGCCAGCAGTGGCACCAGACTTTCGCTTCCCTCCAGGCTGAATTGCTTGTGCCGGGGATACGTTGCCCGCTGATAATGCTCAAAAGTCTCCGCAAGAACGAGTTGTTCCAGCACGCGCAAGGCGTCGTCCGCGGCAAGCGCCGCTGACGCGCTAATTCCCTCGACTTGCGCATAAAGCCAGCGCTGCTGGTCGCTGGCGCGGATATGCGCGCAATCGAGAGCAATCGTGCCGCAGTAGCTTGCGTGCAGGCGATTCAGCAGCTCGGGCAGCATGAGAACCTGCGCGGACCCGGCAAAGTCAACCGAACAGCTGATCGATTCGTCGGCTGAGAGGCCGTAGGTGCCCGGATCGAGTTCGGCGATCGAAGAATGATCGCCAGGATCGTTGTGCAGAGGGTCGAGTGACGCCATGCGCCAACCGTCTAAGCGGTAGCCCCCCATGAGCCCCTTGACCGCCGCAGTCAGATCGGCATGAACCGTTGCCGCCGGCGCGAAATTCGTTCGCGACTGGATCGATGGCTGCAATTCGGCGACCGACGAGAAGTCGAGGGTGGCGCTCTTCACTGTCTTTATCGCGGGCATTCGTGCAAATCGGTGCGACCGTGCCGGGAAGGGGTGGCGGGCCCAGGGAGACTTGGGGCGGAAAGGCTAGCTTTGTAGACCACAATAGACTCTATAACCCCGGTCGCCTGCAACCGCGTGACCGTGCTTGGTCCATCGACGGCATCGAAGATCCTTGTGAGGGCTTGCACTTGGCAGCGGAGGCATCGTGCTCCGCGAGCCAAAGCATCTTCGCATTGATACGGTCTTGCGTTAGGGGACTTGGAGGGGAAAGAAAAGTATGGTCTACATTCCCTTAGAAATCAGTAAAAGAGCAGATCAAACTCCCACCTATTCCGGTGGGATTTTGTGTTTGGATTGCCATCAACACGATGAAGCACGCTCCAGACGCGCTGGACAACGTTCCCAGTCGCGGTCAATCCAAAGCGGCCCTTCAAGGGACGAAAGAAACGCGCGACCTAATCAATCGGGCGATCGTGCCCTTTGGTGGAACAATCGCTGTCGCGGTTGTTGGATCGCGGTTTGCACCGGGAGCGACGCGATCGCCACGCCGAGAGAGATCACGACGATCGCCGTCCATTCGAGGGAAGAGATCGAATCGCGCGTGATCAGCATCGAGCAGAGGGCGCCGATGACGGGCACCAGCGCCGAGAGCACGCCGACGGTCTGACTGCCGATCGCCAGCGTAGCGTAATTCAACGCGAAGAAGGCGCAGCAGCCGACCAGGACGCCCTGGAACAGGAGCTGCCAGAGAATTTCCTGCACCGGCGCGGTCGCGATAGCGCTGGTGGCCAAGCAATAGTGCCACGGGACAACGATCATCGCCGAAGCGACGCATACGAGGGCCGCGGCGACGACCGGGTTGAGCCGGCGCCGCTGGATGTAGACGAGATAGCTCGCGCCGAGGGCAGACGCGAGCAGGAACATGGCGTCGCCGATCATCGCCGTCGGCACCGACAATCCCCGGTGCGACGCAACCAGGATCAAGCCGACACCGACAACGATGATCGAGATTCCGGCGAGCTTCCTGGAATGGACATGAACCCCGTAAGCAACGAACCCGACGAGCGCGATCCATGCGGCGATCGCGCCCGGACCGAGCGCCGCGGCGTGGCTGGCGGGCGCGAACTGCAACCCGAACACGACGCAACCCGCCATGCCCCAGCCATGCAAGAACGAGAGCGGGAGGCCGGCCAGCCAATCGGCTTTCGGTATTTCGTGCGCGTGCATCACCAGAAATGGCACGAAAAGCAGACCGCTGCCACCCAGCCGAAAAAGCAGCAGGTCCGCCGGCGTGAGTGTCGTCGTGACGCTGAGCCGCGTCAGCGCAGGATAGACAGCGGTGATCAAGACCGCCGTAAGCGCCGCGAAGTATCCCAAGGCCACAGGCTTTCGGTCTGAAAATATCGCGATGTTTATTGCCATGATTTTGATTGTTGCCCAGGGTAACTGATTAGTCGGTGGGTTCCGCAGATGGCGCGTGCTTGCCGCGCTTGCGCACCGAGGCTGCGTACCGGCCCACGTCGCGGTAATGACCGCGATTCGGCTTGACGATGGTTTCGCGGTATCCGTTCCAATCGACGGGCGAAAGCTTCGACAACTCGTCGACGACGGCAAACGAGCGCAAGTTCGGCTCCGAATAGGTCTCTCTGAGCAATGGCTGCGCTTGAAACAGCGGCTTCTTGTGGTTGATCTCGATCGGCCGGTCGGTCGCCGTGAGGCGAAGATTGATGAAGAGCGGTCCGAACCACCGGTCCGTTTCGATGATGCCTTCGTAACACTCGTACGCCTGGCTGCGTGGCAGGTTCACCGGCGGACGCAGCAAAAGGCTCCAGCCGGGCGCCGTCTTTACGAACAGTCCCGACCAGATCTGAACAACGCCGGGAAAGAAACTCCGCGATAGGAAGGGCGGGGCATAGCCCTTGATATCGTCCGGCACAAGCCCATCGAAGTATTCGGCGAAATTCGGGAAATGCTCCATCGTCAGCGGATACCACGTGTCGGTGTCGTCGTGCGTCCAGATGACGTCGGTGCCGTCCCACTGCAGATAGAACGTCATTGGCGAGAACAAATACCAGCCGAACGCGGATGCGGACGTTAACGCTTCGCAGTATTGAAACGCGGCCGTCGGGATGACTCCGAGCGCGCCACGATCGGCGCGCATCGGCGCGAAGCTCTCCGGAATGGCTCGGTAGAACGTAACGATCGGCCCGGGTTTGTCGGTGCTCGAGTGTGTGTCAGTCATGGCAGTTCCGGTTGCGTAGGGGCCGTGCGGGCGCAAACGCAGTGCGTTTACGCCCGCCCGAGGGGACCGGCTTAGACGACCACGGTCCTTTCAGTCTTATTGCGCACCTTTTCCGCGATGGATCGCGACCTTGGGCGCGATAGCGCCGTTCCCAACCTCAACCCTGACCGGTGTCTTCGTGCGGTGAAGCGCGACCTTGGGCGCGATGGCGCCGTTCCCGACCTCAACCTTGACCGGCGTCTTCGTGCGGTGAAGCGCGACCTTCGGTGCGATGGCGCCGTTCCCGACTTCGACCCTGACCGGCGTCCTCGTACGGTGAAGCGCGACTTTGGGCGCGATGGCGCCGTTTCCGACCTCGACTCGGACCTTGCTCGAGCCCACACGACGGACGACCGTGACCTTGCGAGCGACTGCTGCGACGAATGCGTTCATTGCCGACTCCCTCTATGAGTGAAGGGTTGGCCCAGGACGGGACACCCTTACCCAACTTAGAGGCGCCTCTCTAGCAATGCAACGCAGGAATCCCACCTGTTCGGGGGATATTCCAGTTACATTCGATTCGCACGCGTGACTATTTGGGCAGCGGTCGCCAAAAAGCGACGAATTTCAACTGGCACCGCGCGCATCGTCGTCGTCGCGACCAAGTTCGACGATTCCTTCATGCGCGAGGCGCAAGAGCACGGGCTCGACCTCGTCG
>VBCS01000206.1 GCA_005888955.1 Betaproteobacteria bacterium | reverse complement strand
GGCTGCTGTGGCGGCTCGACAAACCAGGTATCCCCCCGTCGTGGGTATTCGGGACGCTCCATTCCAACGATCCGCGGGTCAGGACCCTGCCGGCTCCCGTCGCAACGGCATTTTCCCGGGCACGTACGTTCGCCATGGAAATCTACTGGTCCGAGACGGAGGACGAGCACTTCTACGAAGCGATGCAGTTCGACGACGATCGGCATCTCGCAGCATTGGTCGGAGACGAGGTCTACTCGAGGCTGCGACAGGAACTCGGCGCCGCCGCGCTGCCCGAGGAGGTACTGGCGCGCACCAAGCCATGGGCCGCGTTGCTGCGCATCGCCGCGGCACGCGGCATGGGCGACGGGCCGACGCTCGACCGCAGCCTGTTCATTGCCGCGCGGGAGCGGCGGATGACGATGCTCGGTCTCGAGTGGCTCGATGAGCAGGTTGCCGCATTCGAGGCCATTCCAATCGAAACACAAATTGCATTGTTGCGGCACGCACTCGACCATCACGCCGAGCTCGAGGGTGGCTGGACCGCAACCTGGCGGCGCTCGCAAGAATCAATCGCGTGGCTGCGGGAGATGATGCAGACCTCAGACGGCATTACGCATTGCTGACGCAGCAGCTCGTCGCGAATCGGACCGCGTTGATGGCGTACCGATTGTTCCTTCCGCTCAAGCGCGGACGCGTATTCGTCGCCGTCGGCGCCCTGCACCTTTACGGCGCGAACGGTTTGCTGGCGCAACTGCATGAGCAAGGCTATCGAGTAAGACGCATCTATTGATCGTCGGCAGGCCCGATGGCGGGAACGAATTACCGGCGCGCTGCCGCCTTCTGCAAGAATTACCGGCCACAATGCCGTGCATCGGTCGGTTACATACGCAAGTCGCTGTATGCACGGACAAAACCTGGTGGCACAGGCGTTGCTCAAAAGACTGAGCCAACGCCGGTGCGGTCGAGAGGAAGCCTCCGACAAACCTGCCCTCAGTCGCTGCGGCGCAATCATTAGGCACACGGGAGTTTCGATGGCCGAATAGCTCTCTGGCGCAACGTTGCATCGATTGCGCGCGAAGCGATCCGGCCGGGGGCGAAGCCCGTGCGCGGAGCGCGATCGATGCGGCTCGGAGAGATTCGGACGGGAAACACGAGGTCGGGAAAGCTCGCGTGCTTGGCGCTACTGGCGGCGACCGTCGCGCTCGGCGCGTTGTCGACAACAGTGCAGGCCGCGCTCCCGGGTGCGGTACGCGGCGGCGCCGCACCGCTGCCAACCGATGAGATCACGCCTGCGGAACGCGCGCGGATCGACACGGCGATCGCGCGCAACGTCGACGCGTTGCTGCAGGCGGGCCGCCTGACCGCGTTCACGCCTAAACTTGCGCCCAAATCCGCGCCGCTCGTTCCGCTGCAGTGGCCGTTGCGGCTCGTGCCGGGCCATCCCGAAAAAGGCGCGCGCACGATCACCAACTTCGTCGACAATGATCCCGCGTATCCGAACCAGCTGCGCGACTACAACTGCGGCGCGCGGACCTACGATCAGGCCAACGGCTACAACCATCAGGGCACCGACATCACGGCGTATCCCTTCGCCTGGCGCAAGATGGACAACGAAGAAGCGATCGTGGTCGCCGCCGCTCCGGGCATTATCGTGATGAAGGAGGACGGACAATTCGATCGCAGCTGCGCACTCAACATGCAGCCGTGGAATGCGGTCTATCTTCGTCATGCCGACGGATCGATGACGTGGTACGGCCATCTCAAGGCGTCGTCGCTGACATCCAAAGGCACCGGCGAATGGGTCCAGACCGGGGAATTTCTGGGGGTGATGGGCAGCTCAGGCGACTCGACCGGACCTCACCTGCACTTCGAGGTACACGCCAGCGACGGAAGCCTCATCGATCCCTTCGGGGGCGCGTGCAACGGCTTCAATACCGAGTCGTGGTGGGCGCAGCAGCGACCCTACAACGAGCCGGCGATCGATCTGATCATGACCGGCGATGCTCCAGTCGAATTCAACGCCTGTCCGACGCCCGAAATCGAGCACCGCAACGCCTATTTCCAGCCGGGCCAGACCGTTTACCTGACGGCATTCCTGACCGACCAGCAGCGCGCCAACGCGAGCGTGTTCAACGTTTATACACCCAATGGCACGCTGTTCGACACGACGACGATTTCGAGCGACGTCGATTACTACGCCGCGTCGTATTGGCAATGGTCGCTTTCAGCTCGGCACCGTCCAGCCGCCCCGCGTCAATGTCGTCGAGTATTACGCCGCCTCGCTCGATCACTACTTCATGACGGCGTTCACCGACGAGGAGGCGAAGCTCGACGCCGGCACGCCCATCGCCGGATGGACGCGCACCGCAGAGTCATTTCCGGCGTACTCCGCGAACGGTGCCGGACTGTCGACGGTTTGCCGCTTTTTCGGCACTCCGGGGCTCGGCGTCAACTCGCACTTCTACACCGCATTCGATTTCGAATGCGCTGCCGTCAAGCAGCTCGCAGGCTGGACCTTCGAGGCGAATGCGTTCTACATCGCCGCGGACGTCGCGCAATGCCCAGCTTCGACGCGACCCGTGTACCGGCTCTACAACAACGGCATGGGCGGCGACCCCAATCACCGCTATACGACGCGCTGGCCGGTGATCAGCGACATGCAAGCCGACGGCTGGGTGCTCGAGGGCGTGGTGTTCTGCGCGCCGCTCTAGGTTCCCCAAGGCGCGACGCGACTTCCACGCCCGCGGTGAAATCGTCGATAATGGCGGCGCCGTGCTCGCATGTGCGCCGCCGTGAACATCGCCGATCTGCGCCGGGAGTACCAACGCGCCTCTCTCACCGAAGCCGACGTCGATCCGGATCCATTGCGACAGTTTCGGCGCTGGTTGCACGAAGCGGTCCAAGCCGAGCTGCCCGAGCCGACCGCGATGACCTTGGCAACGGTCGCCGCGGACGGAACGCCGGCCGCGCGCATCGTGCTGCTCAAAGGCGCCGATGATGGCGGCTTTGTTTTTTTCACCAACTATCAGAGCCGCAAAGGCGCGGAGCTTGCAGCGCGGCCGGCGGCAGCTCTGCTTTTTCACTGGGTCGAGCTGGAACGCCAGGTACGCATCGAGGGCGCGGTGAGCAAGGCGCCGCCCGGAGAATCGGACGCCTATTTCGCCACCCGACCGTACCTGGCGCGCCTGGGCGCGTGGGCCTCGCCGCAGAGCAGCGTGATTCCCGACCGCGAATGGCTCGAGCGGGAATTGGCGGCGGCGCGCGAGCGTTTCGCAGCACAAGGCGAACGCGTACCGCGCCCGCCGCACTGGGGCGGCTATCGCATCGCGCCGACCTCTGTCGAGTTCTGGCAAGGCCGCGCGTCGCGCTTGCACGATCGCCTCCGGTACCGGCGCGAGGGCGCGCTCTGGCGGCTCGAGCGCCTCGCGCCGTGAGCGGCGCGGGAGAGCGTCGCTCGCGCACACTCCCGGCACTGATCGTGCTGGGCATTCTCAATCACACCGCTCTCACCGGCAGCCGCGTGACGGTGTCACTGTACGCGTTGTCGCTCGGCGCATCGCCGTTTGTCGTCGGTACGCTGATGGGCCTGTATTCGTTCCTGCCGATGTGGCTTGCAATCGGCGCGGGACGAATGTCCGACCGCGTCGGTGTTCGCGGCCCGATGCTCGCGGGTTGCTGTGGCATTGCGGTCGGAGCGGTGCTGCCGCGGATCTTCCCCGGCCTGCCGGTGCTCTTCGCCGCGACGTCGCTCATTGGCCTCTCGTTCATGATGTTCCAGGTTGGCACGCAGCACGCGACCGGTGCGCTGGGCGCGCCTGCCGATCGGCCCAGGAACTTCAGCCTGCTCGCGCTCGGGTACTCGGTGTCCGGTTTTACCGGGCCACTCACCGTTGGTCTGCTGATCGATCACGCGAGCTTTAGCGCGACCTTTGCCTGTCTTGCGCTGTTGCCGCTCGCGCCGGCAGCGGTCCTGGCCCGCGGTTGGCTCGCCTTGCCGCGCAAGCGTCCTGCGAACGCGCCCGCCACCGCAAGCGGCGTTGCGGACCTCCTGCGCAATCGCCACCTGAGGCGCGTCTTCATCATCAATGGACTCTTATCGATGGCCTGGGATCTGCACACGTTTTTCATTCCGATCTACGGAGCGAATCTGGGCTTGTCAGCGTCGCTCATCGGCGTCATTCTGGCCGCATTCGCGGCCGCGACGTTCGTCGTGCGGCTGGCGATGCCGTGGATCGCGCGCAGGTTCGCGGAGTTCGAGGTTCTGACCGCGGCGCTATTTGTCGCCGGCGGCGCCTACGCGCTGTTCCCGTTCGTGGCCAGCGTGGCGCCGCTCATGATGCTCTCGTTCACGCTGGGGTTGGCACTGGGCAGCGCGCAGCCGATGGTGATGTCCCTGTTGCACAGCATCGCGCCTGCGGGCCGGATGGGGGAAGCGGTGGGCGTGCGCATGTCGGTTATCAACGCGTCGACCTTCGCGGTGCCGCTTCTGTTCGGCGCCATCGGCTCGTCGGTTGGGATCGGGCCCGTGTTCTGGCTGGTCGGAGCCGGCCTCGCCGGCGGCGGCTTTTTCGCGCGCCGGCGCTAGCCTGCCAGCCAGCCGCGCGCGCTCGTCAGCGCTTGAGTCGGTCGACGAACTCTTTCCTGAACTTGGCGACTTTCGGCGCGACGACGAACTGGCAATAGGGTTGGCCGCCATTGCGTTCGAAATACTCCTGGTGATAGCCCTCGGCGGGGTAGAAGGTCGCCGGCCCAGCGATTTCGGTGACGATGGGGTCCGGCCACAGCTTCGCCCGGTTGAGCTCGGCGATCACCGCCTCCGCGTCGGCGCGTTGCACAGGCGTCTGGCAGAAGATCACGGAGCGGTACTGGGTGCCGATGTCGCTTCCCTGCCGGTCCTTGGTCGTCGGATCGTGGATCGCGAAGAATACCTTGAGCAGATCGCGAAACGAGAGCACCGCGGGATCGGAAATGATACGTACAACCTCGGCGTGTCCGGTACCGCCACTGCATACGTCTTCGTAGGTCGGATTGGCGGAACGTCCGCCCGCGTAGCCGGACTCGACCTCCTGCACGCCGCGCAAGCGGTCGAACACGGCTTCGAGGCACCAGAAGCAGCCGCCGCCGAGTACGGCAGTTTCGCTAGCTGCAGTCGAGGATTCCATCGCAACCATCCTTTTAGAGGACCAAGACGAAGCATAGCGCCGTTTGGGTGGCCGGCGCGTTTTTTGGGTCGCCGCGCGCCCGTAAGCTTACGCCGCGCCGGCTTGGGGCTCACGCGCCGGCAATGCGATAATCGCGCGTCGATACTTCGAGGTACGGCGATGGGGATGGGGCGTCTGTTGCCACGGGAAGGCAGGTTCTTCGACTATTTCAACGAGCATGCGGGACACGCGGTGCTCGCCGCCGCCGAGCTCAAGGCACTGCTTGCCGATTTGAGCGAACTCGAGGCGCGGCGCAGGAACATCGAGCGGCATGAAAAACAGGCCGATCAGATCACGCACCATACCATGCAGCTCCTTCATCAGACGTTCATCACCCCGCTCGACCGCGACGAGATCCACCAACTCATCACGACCATGGATGATGTCCTGGATCTCATGGAAGACATCGCGCAGTGCCTGTTCCTCTATGACGTGCGCGCGGTGACGCCCGAGGCGCAACGCCTGGCCGATATCTGCGTTGCCTGTACCGAGAAAGTGCGCGATGCCGTCGCCAAGCTGGAATCGATGGACAATGCCGACGCGATCCTCAAGCTGTGCGCCGAGATCGACCGGCTCGAGGCCGACGCCGATTACGTCATGCGCTCGGCGATGGCGAAGCTGTTCCGCGAGGAACCGGACGCAAAAGAAATCATCAAGCAGAAGGAAATCTACCAACTGCTCGAGTCGGTCACCGATAAATGCGAGGACATCGCCAACCTGATCGAGGGCATCGTCCTCGAAAACGGTTGAGCGCCTAGGCTTTAACGGTGGAGGCCGTCGGCATCGGATTCGGCACGATCGTGGCCCTGATCGTCGTCGCGCTGGCATTCGATTTCATGAACGGCTTTCACGATGCCGCGAACTCGATCGCGACCATCGTCTCGACCCGAGTGCTGCGGCCGCATTATGCGGTCGCGTGGGCCGCGTTCTTCAACTTCATCGCCTTTCTCTTTTTCGGCCTCAGCGTCGCCAACACCATCGGCAAGGGCGTCATCGAGCCTGCGCTGGTCGACCATTACGTCATCTTCGGTGCGCTCGCCGGCGCGATCCTGTGGAACGTGATCACCTGGTACTACGGGTTGCCGTCGTCTTCGTCGCACGCGCTGATCGGCGGTCTGGCGGGCGCCGCGGTCGCCAAGGGCGGGTTTGCGGGGCTCGTCGGGAAGGGATTTCTCACGATCAGCCTGGCGATCGTGCTCTCGCCCATGCTCGGCTTCATGCTCGGCATGCTCTTCATGATCATCGTCGCGCATATGTTTTTCCGGACCGCACCGAACCGCGTCGACCGCTGGTTTCGCCGCCTGCAGTTCGTCTCCGCGTCTCTGTACAGCCTTGGCCACGGCGGCAACGACGCGCAGAAGACGATGGGCATCATCGCCATGCTGCTGTTCGCGGCCGGGATGAGCGGGCCGACTTTCAGCGTGCCGTTCTGGGTGGTCATCGCCTGCCAGGTGGCGATGGCGCTCGGCACCTTGTTCGGCGGTTGGCGCATCGTGAAGACGATGGGCATGAGGATCACCAAGCTCAGGCCGGTCGGGGGTTTTTGCGCCGAGACCGGCGGCGCAATCACGTTGTTCATCGCGACGGGCCTCGGCATTCCGGTGTCGACGACACATACCATCACGGGCGCGATTGTCGGCGTCGGAGCGGTGCGGAAGCTCTCCGCGGTGCGCTGGGGCATCGCCCGGCGGATCGTGTGGGCCTGGGTCTTGACGATTCCCTGTGCGGCGTTCATGTCGGCGCTCGCCTGGTGGGTCGCGCAGCACCTCGCGTGACGCGCCGGCGCGGGGACAAGCGAATGCTCGCCCGGCTCATCGCGTTCGTCTCGTTTCTCAGTCGCCTGCGGCGCAGGCTGACCGGCGTCGAGGTCGGACGAACGGCGGCAAGCCTCGCGTTCACGACGCTCCTCGGTCTGGTGCCGCTGTTCACCGTCGCCTTCGCGTATGTTTCGCGGTTTCCCCTGTTCGCACGCTCGCAGGATGCGCTCGAGGCGTTCCTGCTGCGTTTCTTCCTGCCCGGCAGCGGCGCCGT
>VBCS01000207.1 GCA_005888955.1 Betaproteobacteria bacterium | reverse complement strand
GCCGAACGCGCGCGAAATGGCGCTGGGGACCCAAGGCACGCTGTTCGTGGGCTCGACGGAAGCGGGCAAGGTCTATGCGCTGACGCTCAAGCCGACCGGCCCGGCCGCCGTCACGACGATCGCGACAGGGCTCAATCGCCCGGTCGGCGTGGCGTTTCGCGACGGCGCCCTCTATGCATCCGCGGTCAGCCGCATTCTGCGCTTCGACGGCATCGAAAGCCGCCTCGACAATCCGCCACCGCCCGTGGTGGTGAGCGACAAATTCCCGAACGACGCGCACCACGGCTGGAAGTTCATCGCTTTTGGCCCCGACGGCAAGTTGTACGTCCCGGTCGGGGCGCCCTGCAATATCTGCGAGCCCGATCCCGAGCGCTACGCGATCATCACGCGCATGAATCCAGACGGGTCGGGCTTCGAGGTCTATGCGCGCGGCTTGCGCTTCTCGGTCGGATTCGATTGGGATCCGCGCACCAAGGAACTGTGGTTCACCGCCAACGGCCGCGACTGGCTGGGTGACGATCTACCTCCCGACACGTTGAATCATGCCGCAAAGCCGGGACTGAATTTCGGCTACCCGTATTGTCACGCCGGGACCGTTCCGGATCCCGAATTCGGCAAGAAGCACCCGTGCAACGAATTCGCGGCACCGGCGCAGAAGCTCGGTCCGCACGTCGCTCCGCTCGGGATGCGCTTCTATACCGGCACGCAATTTCCTCCCGCGTACCGCAACCAAATCTTCATGGCTGAACACGGTTCATGGAACCGCAGCAAGAAGATCGGCTACCGAGTAACGCTGGTGCGCGTCGAAAATAACCGTGCGGTCGATTACGAGCCGTTCGCCACCGGCTGGTTGCAGGGCGAGACAGCATGGGGCCGGCCGGCCGACGTCGTCGTCATGCCGGACGGCTCGCTCCTCGTCTCGGACGATCTTGCCGGAGCGATCTACCGCATCAGCTACACCGGTAAAGGCTTGTAGCCCGGGGTTGAGCGCCCTTCGACTTCGCTCAAGGCAGGAGTCGCGTACCCCGCGCAGCGGGACGCGCCATTACCGAAGTCCGGGATTCGCTCGTGATCCCGGGCTACTTGAATCTACCCGCTTACCAACGGCGGTACGGGTAGTAATGGTGGTGGTAGTACGGCCGATAGTAAGCGATTGAAGGTCCGTACACGACCGGCGGGCCGTAGTAGGCAGGCGCCGGATAGTATGCCGGTGCGCCGTAATACGCCGGCGGGGAGTAGACCACCGGTGGTGCAACGTAGGCAAACCCATAGCCGTGGTTGGAATAACCGAAGCCGAAGCCCGGGGCACCGATCGCTATGGAAAAGTTATCCCGCGCCGCTGCGGTCGAGGCGATCGTGGCGCCGCCGACGAGCAGAACGGCTGCGGCAAGCGTGGCTATGCGATGCTTCATCTTGTACCTCCTGTTGCAAGAAAGTCGCGACCGACGCGACACTGAAGAGAACGTATGAGAGACAACGGCAGTTGACCGGGAGTTTCCAAGGCAGAACAGGTAGTTACAATTGGTTACGGTTCGGCTATGCTGCGCCGTCCGACCCCTGTTGATCGAATCCGCCGGAGGAATCATGTCGCTGCGGCGCGTCCTCGCCTGTGCCTTGCCCCTATTGCTCGCGACCCTGGTCGCCCATCCTCGCGCCGTTGCCGCCGATCTTGCCATCGGCATTGGCGCCGACGTCACGGCCATCGACCCCCACTACCACAACCTCACGCCCAACACTAACGTTGCCGCGCACATTTTCGATTTCTTGGTGCTGCGCGACGAGCGCCAGAAGGCGATCCCGGGTCTCGCCGAATCGTGGAAGACCGTCGATCCCGTGACCTGGGAATTCAAGCTGCGCCGCGGCGTCCGCTTTCACGACGGCAGCGAATTCACCGCCGCCGACGTGCTCGCTTCGATCGAGCGCGTGCCCACCGTGCCCAACAGCCCTTCGCCGTTCACCGCGTACACCAAGCAGATCAAGGAGATGATCGTCGTCGATCCATACACGATCCGCTTCCGGACTGCGACCCCGTATCCGCTGATGCCCTCGGACATGACGCAGGTCGCCATCGTCTCCAAGGCTGCCGCCAAGGCGACGACCGAAGACTTCAACAGCGGCAGGGCGGCCATCGGGACCGGGCCGTACAAGTTGGTCCGTTACGCCAAGGGTGACCGGATCGAACTCGCGCGCTATGACGGCTACTGGGGCGGCAAGACGCCGTGGGAAAAGGTGACGCTGCGGCTGCTCGCTTCCGATGCGCCCCGCGTCGCGGCTCTCCTTGCTGGCGACGTGCAGGCCATCGAAAACGTTCCGACCTCGGACGTCGCCACGCTCAAGAACGATAAGCGATTGGCACTATACCGGACGGTCGCCGACCGGCTGATCTATCTGCACATGGACTCCGAGCGCGATCTCTCGCCGTTCGTGACCGACCGCGACGGGCGGCCGCTGGCGAAGAACCCGCTCAAGGACCCGCGCGTGCGCAAGGCGATCTCGAAGGCAATAAACCGGCAGGCGCTCGCCGAGCGCGTCATGGAAGGCCAGGCCGTGCCGACGGGCCAGTTGCTGCCGGAAGGCTTCTTCGGCTACACGCGTAACCTCAAGGCCGAGGCCTACGATCCGGAAGCCGCCAAGAAACTCCTGGCCGAAGCAGGTTACCCGAACGGCTTCGGGCTCACCATCCATTCGCCGAACAATCGCTACGTCAACGACGCCAAGGTGGCGCAGGCGGTCGCGCAGATGCTTGCGCGCGTGGGCATCGCAACCCGCGTCGAGACGATGCCTTCGGCGACGTTCTTTCCCCAGGCCACCGAGTTCAAGTTCAGCTTCATCCTCGTCGGCTGGAGCTCGGGCACGGGCGAGGCGTCGAGCCCGCTCAAGGCCCTGATCGCGACGGTCAGCAGGGACAAGGGCTTCGGCACGGCGAACCGGGGGCATTATTCCAACGCCAAGGTGGACCTGATGCTGGAGGACGCGCTGGTCACCGTCGATGATGCCCGGCGTGAGGCGCTGCTGCAGCGCGCCACCGAGCTCGCGATCAACGACACCGCGATCGTCCCGCTCTATCACCAGGTGAGCGTCTGGGGAACGAGAAACGGCATCAGCTACGTGCCGCGCACCGACGAGAATACGCTCGCGCACAAGTTCAAGCCGCTGCGATG
>VBCS01000205.1 GCA_005888955.1 Betaproteobacteria bacterium | reverse complement strand
TGGGATGGATTGCCTTCACTGCTTGCGCTTTCCGCTCCGAGCAATCGGCGCGGCTGGTACGCGATGATGGGGCAGTTGGGAGCGCCAGTCGGTTTCATGGTGGCAAGCGGGCTTTATCTGTTGCTCTATGCCAGCCTGTCGTTGGACGACTTCCTTACCTGGGGCTGGCGCTACCCCTTCTTCTGCGCCTTCGCAATCAACGTCGTCGCCTTGTTCGCGCGCCTTCGACTGGTCGTGACAGACGAATTCGATGAGCTCCTGACCGAGCGCGAGCTCGAACCTACCGCCAGCCGCGACGTGCTTCGGTCTCAGGGTTACAACGTGATCCTCGGTGCGTTCGGGGCATTGGCGAGCTATGCGCTGTTCCACGTTGACGGCGTTTCTCGCCATCCAGATCCTCGCCGCCATGCTCGGAGCATGCGGCGTCGTCGCCTCTGGCCTCATCGCCGACCGGATGGGCCGGCGCAGGACGCTCGGCCTGTTTGCCACGCTGATTGCCGTCTTCAGCGGCTTCGCGCCGACGCTCCTGGATGGTGGCACGCTGGGCCAGGACGTATTCATCCTGATCGGGTTCGGGTTGCTGGGACTATCCTATGGACAGTCGGCTGGCGCGCTCAATGCGAGCTTCGAGCCGAGATACCGCTACACCGGCGCCGCACTCACCTCGGACGTCGCCTGGCTGATCGGCGCGGGATTCGCGCCGTTGGTGGCGCTTGGGCTGTCCGCCTATTTCGGGCTTGGCTACGTCAGCCTGTACTTGCTCTCAGGGGCAGCGGGGACGCTCGCCGCGCTGTGGGTCAATCGGAAGCTGGAAGAGTGCGACTGACGGCATCGCGGTCGGGCAAAGCATCAATTGCTGTTCCCGAAAAAGCCGTCGTGCATATTCATCGCGATGTTCCCATCAGCGAGTACGGGTTGGCTAAGGGAGCCGCGACAGCATCCATCCATTCGGTGGCCAGGCACACGACGGGGAGTCGTTCCCGCGGCCCTGCGCACGGATGCGGTAGAGCACCGCCTCGACGGGTCCTCGTAACCGGTCTCCATGGTTCGCGAGCGCGTGCAAGGCTGACAGGCACGTTCGCTCCACGCTGCCCGAGACGGCCAGCGTCACGAACAAGGCGTTTCTTGCGTCCACGTCGCGCCCGCTGAGCGCACTCGCAACAGCGAAGGTGTTCCAATCATCCATGCGCGTCGCATAGCCCTGCGAACTGCGCGTGGCGAGCGCGACCAACGCGACCTGACGCGCCATGTCGGGCTGAGGCGGACTGAGTTTCAGATAGAGGAACGCAAGGTAGCTGGCGACGTCCGGATCCCGCGGATTCGCGCCGAATGCTCGCAACTGAAGATCGAACGCCTCGAGTACATTGCGCCGCGAAGCGAACGCCGCGCGCGCCTGATCGGTGAGACGGCGTGCTTCGCCAGGCGCCGTCGCGCGTGCACGCAGCCATGCGTCGTCAGGAATCCGGGTCAAGCGCGCCGCGTCGGCGACGGCTCTGTCCTGCATCGGCTGGTAGGCGCTCGCGGCTATCGACAGCACGCGTGCGACTTCCGGCTCCGATTGCCTGGCGATGCGTGGAACGGTATCCAGGAGGATTCGGCGCCCTTGCGCAGCGAGGTCTTCTTGCGTGTTCTGATCGGCTGCACCGACGCGCGGTTCGGGCGCGGTTGACGCTTGGGCCAGCGCCAATTTCAGGGCCTCGCTACGGTCCTCGACGGGCGCTGCGGATGGCGAGCCGCGCGATGTCTGCTTAGCCGCTGCTGTTTGCGGGGCGCCCCGCTCGTCGCCCGCTCTCGAGGCTGCATCCGCAGATCGTGCCGGGATTGCGGACGCACCGGACTGCGCACGCGGCGGGTCGGCAACCTGAGGCGCCGTGGCAGCAACATACGCCGGCTGCGGACTGGACTGCGCGAGCTCCGAGCGCGGAGCGGTCGCTGCCGTGGGTGCCGATCCCGGCGAAACCGCTTCGATCGACGACGCGACCGGCGCGGCGTGCGGCTCGTGCATCTTCGCGCCGGGTGGCGCTCCGGGGCCGGGGCCGCCGCGCAACCAGGCTGGCGGCTCCAGGCTTGCCCACAACGCGTGCGCCCGGCGCGCCTGCGTCGACGAGCGGTTCTGCGCTGCGTACCACGCGGTCGGCGCCTTGGGCGATGGTGCCCGCGCCAGCTTGGTAGGTGATCGCGATGGTGGACTCGCCTGCTTAACCGGCGGCGAGATCGACAATTTTTTGCGCGCTCCCGACGCCGACTCATGCATCTGCTCGACGCGCTGCTGCGATAGCACGGGCGCAGATCCTTCGCGCTGCGCTTGACTCGACGGCGCCGCCAGTGCGTCCGCCGCGTTCGCGGTTGACGAGACGACCGCAGCAGCGGGCGGCGGCGGCAATGACGTGCTTGCGCTGGAAGGCTCACTGCGTGCAGCGCCCGCGACGGGCGTCGGCGTCCGCACGATGGGCTCGCGGAATTCCGCTTGTGCGGATGGTGGACGTGACGCGGGCGAGTCTTCGCCCGTCGCAGCAAGCGGCGCGGAAGCGTGGCCGGCGACGGCGTCGCCTCCTTGCGCTTCCTTGTCCCGAAGGACAAGTCGACGTATCGCGGCCGCGGCCTGATTCGCAGCGGCCCGGGTCGGCTCGGCAAGCGCTTGTATCTCGGTCCCGATGGGTCGCGCGCGATCGCCCAGATACCACACCGCTGCAGCCACAGCCCAGGTCGCGATCACTGCAGCGGCCGCGACCGGGCCGCGCGTATGGCGCGCCCGTTGCGGCTGAGCCATACGCGGCGCCTCCGCCACAGCGTGCTGCGCCGCGGTCTGCGAATCCTTCGTATCCGCGACGACCGTGACTGCGGTAATTCGCCCGGAACGGGTGACATGGATCGGTGGAGCAAGGACCGTCACCGGCGCCAGACGCGTGACCGGCGTGAGCGGCGAGGCCGACGCCGCCGACACGCTCGCTTCGCGCGCGAGCGTCCAGCCGCGTTCGAGCGACAGCGCGAGCTCAGGCTCGGCGAGCCTAGCGCCGCTCTGCTCGATCAGCGCTGCATGAGGTCGTTGCGCCGGAAATTCACCGTCGTGGCAATCCCGGATACGCAGGATGAAAGCTTGCGCAGCATCGTAGCGTTCCGTGGTCCATCCTGCCGCGCACGCGGATTGCAGTACGAGGCTCTCGTCCGGCAAATGGCGCTTGAGCATCGCCGCGAGGCTGTACATATCGCAGCGCCAGTCAAGCTCCCGCGTGAGCTGCAGCTCGCCATTGCGTCCCGCTTCGAGCGCGGCGAGCAGCCGCGGCGATTGATAATCGTATTCCTTCTGCCATCCGAGGGGCAGCGGCGTGGTGAGACTCTCGCGCGAAACAAGCGCGAACGCGAAGTCGATCAACGCGAGCTGCGCAAACACCGGACGCAGCTCGAGGTCGGAGGAATCCGGGTCGAAGCTCGCCGGCGCGTAGGGAATGCAGACGTTATCGCCCTTGATGTCGAGGTGCACAAGCTCGAGCGGATGGATTACATGCAGCGCCAGCAGGCAGTGATGCGCGAGCGCCCACCAGTGCGCGCAGTCCTCGAACACGTGACGGTGCACGCGGCCGTCGCGAGTCATCGGAAGCAAAGTGGCCCACTGGTCGACCGTCACGCCCGCGTCGTAGGTCTGGACAAGCTGCATGCCCCCGAGCCGTCCTCGATCGAACTGCACGACGTCCGGGACGCAGGCGATGCCGTGGCCGATCAACCGGGCGAGGATCCGCCACTCGCGCTCCGTCCATTGCCCGAAATCGCCCTCTCGGGTGTTCAGGAAACGCTTCGTGTAGCGCCGCCGCTCGCCGCGCGCGACTGCCTCGCGGAAAACCTCGACGTGCTCGCCCGTCACCATCTTCAGGCGACCACGACCGAATACGCGATCGATCTGCTCGGGAGTCATAGCACCACCGCGAGCGCCGCGATGAGGGCCGCCAAGAGCACGCCCCCGGCGGCGAGCCACGCGAGGCGTGTCTGCCGCGGCTCGCGGCGCAACACAAGAACAGTCGCATCATCGTCGCTGCCGCGTGCACGCGCAAGCGCGAGGAGCCTGCCACAACGGCGCACCAGCGGTGCGGATTCGTGCAGCACGCGACTCAACTCCCGCGGCTCGACGTGCTTGTGCACGCCGTCGCTGCAAATGACGAGCATCTCGCCGCGACGCAGAGCGACTCGCTCGACATTCGGCTCCGAAACGGCGCCGTTGCCGACCATCCGCGCCGGATCGTCGCCCGACCCGCCGGGCGGCGGCGCTTCGCCC
>VBCS01000204.1 GCA_005888955.1 Betaproteobacteria bacterium | reverse complement strand
GCCCTCGCGGTGTACGCGCTGCTGCCGATCGTGCGCAACACGCACACCGCGCTCACGCAGATCACGGTCGGGATGAGGCAGGCCGCACAATCGCTCGGCATGCGCGCAGGAACGATCCTCACCAAGATCGAGCTGCCGCTCGCAGCGCCGACGATACTGGCAGGGATCAAGACCTCCGCGGTGATCAACGTCGGCACGGCGACCATCGCCGCATTCATCGGCGCCGGCGGCTACGGCGAGCGGATCGTCACCGGCCTCGCGCTCAACGACCACGCGATGCTGCTCGCCGGGGCAATCCCCGCGGCCGTTCTCGCGCTACTGATCGAAGGCGGCTTCCGCTTCGGCGAGCGGTGGATGATCCCGGCAGGATTGCGCCGTGCTTCGTAGGTGCGAATTCATTCGCACGCGCCATACATCGCAACGCCGCGGCCGAATGAATTCGGCCCTACAAACCCGGATGCGCCCTCAGCCGCAGCCTCCCTTGCGACGCGTAGCGCGAACATGCATCATCGCCCTTGCGCCGGAATCATCCTGCGGTGATCGAGTGACAGCACCCTGGTGGCAGGGAGAACCCATGCCGGAGCGGATCCGCGGCATCGTCAAAGCTCGCCACAGATCAGACGAGCCCGCAAAGATAGCGGTATGACCGACCCCGCCTATCCGGACGCACTGCCTGCGCTCTCGCGTTTGCATTGGTACGTATTGGAGCGCGTCCTCGGCCAGGGCGGTTTCGGCATCACCTATCTCGCCAAGGACACCAACCTCGATCAGCGCGTCGCGATCAAGGAGTACCTGCCCATCGACGTCGCGACGCGACTGCAGGATTCCACGGTCCGGTCGCGGACCGACGAGCTCCGGGACCGCTATCGCTGGGGATTGGAGCGCTTCATCCAGGAAGCGCGCACGCTCGCGCGCTTCGATCATCCCAACATCGTGCGCGTGCTCTCGGTGTTCGAATTCAATAACACCGCGTACATGGTGATGCGTTTCGAGGAGGGAGTCACGCTTTCCGCGATGCTCGACCGGCGCGGAACACTGCCCGAGGCCGACCTGCTGCGCGTCCTGCTGCCGATCCTCGACGGTCTCGAGCTGGTTCACAACGCGGGCTTCATCCATCGCGACATCAAGCCGGACAACATCCACATCGGTGGCGACGGCAGGCCGGTGCTGCTCGACTTCGGCTCGGCACGGCAATCGCTCGGCGGCTCGAATACGCTCACGATCCTCATCGCGCCGGGTTACGCGCCCTTCGAACAGTACTACAGCGACTCGACGAGCCAGGGCCCGTGGACCGATATCTACGGACTCGGAGCGACTTGTTATCGCGCGATTTGCGGGCGAGCGCCGCTGGACGCGGTCTCGCGCAGCAAGGGCATTCTCGGCAGCACGCAGGAAGTCATGGTGCCGGCGAGCGTCATCGGCGCCGGCCGATACTCGGGCAGAATGCTCGCGGCCATCGATCACGCGCTCGCTTTCGGCGAAAAAGATCGACCGCAAAATATCGCGCAGTGGCGCCAGGAGCTGGTGAGCGAAGGCGCGGCTCCCATCGCAACGACGGTCGCGCGCACCCCCGCCCCTGCTCCCGGCCAGAACGCGAGCCCGGCGATGACGACCCAGACCCGCGCAGCGACGGCGCGCACCGAGGCCGCGGATCGGGCCAAGGCGTCCGCGGAGCTCCCGTCACCTCCGTACGCATCGGAACCGGCGACCCGAGGCGTGTCCCGGCATCCCTGGACGCGGGCGCTCGTCGTCGCGGCGGCGATCGCGCTGATCGCCGCTGCGGTTTACGCACTCGTGGCGAGCCGGAGCGACGATACACAGAGCAAGATCGCAGCGCTGGAGAAGCAGCTCAAGGACCAGCAGCTTGCCGACGCGGAGCGAGACGCGAAGGCGAAACAGGTAGCGGACGAAGAGGCGCGACAACGCAAGGCGCAGGAGCAGGCCCGCGCCGACGAGCAGAAAGCGCAAGCGGATTCCGCGCGCAAGCGCGAACCCGCGGCGCGGCCGCAGCCGGTTGAATCAAAGCGTCGCGACGAGTCTGCGGCGAAGCCGCCGCCGAAGGCGCAATCGCCGTCCGCGGCGCCGCAGACAAGCGCAGGCCCGCCTGCCGCGCCGCCGGCCTCAAGCGCGCCGCCGCCTGCCGTCGTCACTCCTCCGCCGCCGGCAGCTACCGAGCCGGCCAAACCGGCGCGACCATCGACGAGCGACCAACTTGCCGATGCCGACCGTGCCGTTGCGACGCAGCGCTACCCCGATGCGATCGCGATCCTCAAGCCGCTCGCCGACGCAGGCAACCCTCAAGCGCAGACCCGGTTGGGTGACGCATCTGCTGAAGGCCACGACGTCGAGCGCGACCTTGCAGCAGCGGAGCGATGGTACGAAAAGGCCGCGCTTCAAGGCGACACCGGCGCGCAGCTCAAGCTCGGGGCCATGTTCGCGAAAGGCAACGGCGTAACGCAAAACAACAACCTCGCCTACGTGTGGTACGGAACCGCTGCGCGCCTGGGTTCCAACTCCGCGAAGCTCGAGCGCGACAAGATTGGGCCGCTGTTGCAGCCGGCGGAACGGGAGCAGTTGGACAAGCTCATCGCGAGCAAGGTGGAAGGGATGAAGAAGCCGTGACCAGCACGCGGATTTCGTATTTGCTCCGCGCTCACGCCTGGCTGGCGCTGGCAGCCCTGGCGCTCGTCGCCGGCTGCGTGAGCCAGGAAACCAAACGCGACGCCATCAACGATATCAACGCGGCGTTCAAGGCCGAGTACGAAGCGAGCCTCGCCAAGAACGGCGCGCGGGTCGTGAGCGCCAATCCCGGCGAAGCGTTCGATGGCGAGTATGCGGCCTTCGTAAAACTGGGGCTCGTCGTACGCACGCAATCGCGCGCGCTCGGTTTCATCAACGCCGATGCGCCGGCTCCGCTGCCCCTCAACCGCGGCGAGTGGGATCAGGCCGCTGCAGTCGACTTGCCGAAGGCGAAAGAGCTCCTGCGCCGTCACGTCGGGGCATTGGCCGAGCTCTTTCACTTCGAGCCCGAAGGGATCGACACGGTGATGACGGCGACTATCATCGGCGTGCGCGACGGATCGGAAATATCGTTCACGATGCGCATGCGCGAAGTCGTTCCACCGAAGTCGGGCCTTCCCCGGCGCGACTATCCGCCGCCGACGGCGCTGAAGATGGGGCTCGACAAGCTGTGGGGCACGGTGGACCGCGAGCTCGCCGCGCGGCTGCGCAAACCGTGATGCGCTTTGCGCGAAGTCGTCACCGTGACGCGGCCGAGGCCCCCGCCGACTTGAGGCTCGCGTAGAGCGACTGTGTCTCCGCCGACGGCATCGATTTGAGTCGCGTCGAAAGGGCTGTTCGCAACCGTTCGTAAGCGGAGAGCGCCTCGAGCGGCGCGCCGCTGCGCTGGAAGCACAACATTAGCTGCCGGTAGGCCGGCTCGCACAGCTCATCGGCCTCGATGAAGCGCAGATAGCAGTCCGCCGCGGCTTCGGGCGCGTCCGCCTCCTCCCATCCCCGCGCGATGCGCGCAAGATAACGCAGCAGTCTGGCGCGAAACTGCTCCCTGCACGCGATGTAGGATGGCTGCTCCGACTCGTCCGGCAGGAATGGACCCCGGTAGAGCGCGAGCACCTCCTCGGTGGATTCGCGGCGCAGCGTTTCGTCCGCACAGGCATCCATACCGCGCAACTTCGCGTCGAAATCGTCGAGCTGCTGCTCCAGTGCCCAGGTATCCACCCAGACGAGCGCCTTGTTGAGCGTCAGCCGTCCATCGCGGAGAACCAGCACATCGTCGTCTTCGAGCATGCGGCGGAGTCGATGGAGCGTCGCGGTGAACGACTTGTACGCATAGTCGGCCTCGACGTGCGGCCACAGCGCGTCGGCAAGCGCTTCGGCACGCACGTTGTGACTGCCGAGCGCAACGAGTACCTTGAGCAGCTCCATCGGCCGGCCGGGCCCCTTGGCGGAGAGCTCGAGCGGCGAATCGCCGCGCAGGCACTCGAACCCGCCGAAGGTCCGGATACGGAATGGCCAGGGCCAACGGGACACGCGCAACGGCGGCGTGTCCGGCGCGAGCCTTCCGTCGCGCACCAGCGCGCGCGCAAAGTCCGGCTCGACCTCTTCGTCCAACGCCAGCACACAGAGCTCCGCCAGCGCCCGTGGCTGCCAGCCCGGAGGTTGACGGAACCCATATTCCTGTCCCTGCTGGAATGCGGCGCGAATGCCAGCCAGCGCTCCGTGTCGGTCGCCCGCGCTCCTGGCCGCTTCGCTTGCGGCAAGCTGCGCCGCGTAGCTCAGCCACGGACTGCGCAGGCGTTCGGCGATGGCTTCTGCACCGCGCAGCTGCGCCTCCACGCCGCGACGGTCGGCAGCACCCATCTGGACCTGAGCAAGAACGATCCGCGCCAGACACTCGAACCACGGGATGCCGGTCTCGATTGCGACGGCAAGCGCCATCTTCGCTTCGCGCTGCGCGTCCGCGATATCGCCGTCGAGGACCGCGAGCCACGCGCGGAGGTAATGCACGCATGCCCGATCGCCGCGACGCAGCCGCGTGCCGCCACCCTCGAGACGTTGCAGCGCTCTCCTCGCCTCGCTACGGTCGCCGCTGCAGAGCTTCGCGACCGCGCCGATGACGAGCAGCCACGAATCGTACGTATGAATTCCCTCGGAGCCGCCCGCCGCCAGGGCGTTCTGCGCAACGCTCAGCGCATCGGCGTAGGCGCCAGCGACCAGACGCAGCAAGCCCTCGGCAACCGCCGGCGCGAGCGCCATGCTCGAAGGGACCTCCGCCGCGTCACCTCGAAGTCCCGCGAGGGTGGTGTCCGCGGCGGTCAGATCGCCGCGCGCGAGCGCGGCCAGCGTCCGCACCCGCGCAAGCTC
>VBCS01000027.1 GCA_005888955.1 Betaproteobacteria bacterium | reverse complement strand
CAAAGACCAGATCCTGCCGATCGAGCTCAAGAGCAAGAAGGGGCCGATCCAGTTCGACACCGACGAGCACGTTCGCGCCGACGTCACCGCCGAAGGCTTGGGCAAGCTGCGCGCGGTATTCGCGAAAGACAACGGCACCGTGACCGCGGGCAACGCGTCGGGCATCAACGACGCGGCCGCCGCGGTCGTGCTGATGGAGAAGTCGGTTGCCGCCAAGAAGGGGCTGAAGCCGATGGCGCGACTGGTTTCGTACGGCCATGCCGGCGTCGATCCGAAGATCATGGGGCTGGGACCCGTCTCCGCAGTGAAATCGGCGCTCGCCAAGGCGGGCCTGAAGCTCGAGCAGATGGACGTCATCGAATCGAACGAAGCTTTCGCCGCGCAAGCGCTGGGTGTGTCCAAGGAGCTGGGCATGAATCCGGCCAAGGTCAATCCCAACGGCGGCGCCGTCGCGCTTGGCCACCCGATTGGCGCGACGGGTTGCATCCTGACCGTCAAGGCGATGTACGAGCTGCACCGCACCGGCGGACGCTATGGGCTCATCACCATGTGCATCGGCGGCGGGCAGGGGATCGCAGCGATTATCGAGCGCATGTAAGCAGCAAGCCTCAGGATGGGCATGGGTTGACCCGCCGATTGCGCACCGGGTGTTTGCTCCTGATGCTCTTCGCGGCCGGCGCCGTGCTGCCGGCGCGCGCCGAGGACGAATTTGCCGCCCAGCGCCGGCAAATGATGGCGGAGATTTCGGCGTTGGCGCGAGAGACCGCCATCGAGACCGGCAAGCCCGCGTTCGACGAGCGCGTCATGTCCGCAATGGGCAGAGTGCCACGGCATCAGTTCGTGCCAGCCGAGCAGGAGCGCGTCGCCTACGCCAACCGTCCCCTGCCCATCGGTCACGGGCAGACGATATCGCAGCCGTATATCGTCGCGCTGATGACGGACCTCATGCGCGTCGAGCCGCAGCACGCGGTGCTCGAAGTCGGAACCGGCTCCGGTTACCAGGCGGCGATTCTCGCCGAGGTCGCGCAGAAGGTGTGCACGATCGGCTACTCGCGGGTACGCACGAAGCAGGGCGACGGCTTTTATGGCTGGGAAGACTGCGGGCCTTTTGATTCGATCATCGTGACCGCCGCCGCGGGCCGGATTCCGCCGCCGCTGATCCAGCAACTCAAGCCCGGCGGCAGGATGGTGATCCCCGTTGGAGCGGCCTTTCTGACCCAGCAGCTGATTCTGGTCGAAAAGAACCGCGACGGGACCGTGTCGACGCGACAGATTCTGCCGGTGCAATTCGTGCCGCTGACCGGCCGGCACTGAGGTTTCCTAGTCTCGCGTCGAACAAATGTCCGCCGACGCAAGGCCCTCAGCCCGACCGGTCTCCCGCCACGCAGGCGGATGGCGCATGACCTCGCCTCCGCTCGCCGCCATCGCGCTGCTCTCCGCAGCCGCGCTCGGTTACGAGATCCTGCTGATGCGCCTGTTCTCCATCATCCTGTGGCATCACTTTGCTTACATGATGATCAGTGTCGCGATGCTGGGTTACGGCGCGGCGGGAACCTTTGTCGCGCTGGCACAGCGCTTTCTGCTCCGGCGCTACGAGGTCGTCTTCAGCGCCGCCGCCACGCTCTTCGGCATCACGGCGGTCGCCGGTTTCCTGCTCGCGCAGCGCGTCGCGTTCGATCCTCTGGAAATGCTCTGGGATCCGCGGCAACCGCTGCGGCTCCTCGTCATCTATGCGTTGCTGTTCGTTCCCTTCTTCTGCGCCGCGACCTCGATCTGCCTGACCTTTGCGCGCTTTGCCGATCAGCCGCACCGGATTTACAGCTTCGACATCCTCGGCGCCGGCGCCGGAGCCTTAAGCATCCTGATCGCGCTGTTCGCGACCACGCCCTCCGGCGCGCTGCAATGGATCGGCGCGCTCGGGCTCGCCGCCGCCGCGGTGGCGGGGTTCCGCAGCCGAGGAGAGCCGCGATGGCTGCCGGCGGCAGTGCTGGGCGTTGCCTTGCTTCTTCCTTTCGGTTTGCCGGCAGACTGGACCCGCTTGCGCCCCTCGGAATACAAGGACCTGAGCCAGACGCTCTCGATCAGCGGAACGAAGGTCGTTGCGGAACGTTCGAGTCCGATCGGCCTGGTCGACGTAGTCGAGAGCCCGTCGATACCGTTCCGGCACGCACCGGGCCTGAGCCTCAACGCCCCGATGGAGCCACCGCTGCAACTGGGCGTTTTCGCCGACGGCGACGGGCCGACCGCGCTCACGCGCTACGACGGCCGCATCGAGCCGCTCGAATATCTCGATTATCTTACCTCCGCGCTTCCGTATCACCTGCTCGATCGGCCGCGCGTGCTCGTGCTCGGCGCCGGTGCGGGCGCCGATGTTCTCCAGGCGATTTATCACCGGGCGAGCGCGATCGATGCGGTAGAGCTCAATCCCCAAGTGCTCGATCTCGTGGAGCGTCAGTTCGCCGATTATTCCGGCAAGCCGTACAGCGCCCCCTCGGTGCGCGTTCACATCGGCGAGGCGCGCGGCTACGTCGCGGGACACGGCAATCGTTACAACCTGATTCAGGTCGCGCTGCTCGACGCCTTCGGCGCTTCATCCGCCGGGCTGCATGCGCTCTCGGAGAGCTATCTTTACACCGTCGAGGCGTTCGACGAATACGTGGGCCATCTCGACACCGGCGGCCTGCTCGCGATCACGCGCTGGGTAAACCTGCCGCCCCGGGATGTCCTCAAGCTTTTCGCCACCGCGGTCGTGACGCTGGAAAAACGCGGCGTCGCGCGGCCGGCGCAGCAGCTCGCGCTGATCCGCGGCTGGAAGACCGCGACGCTCGTCGTGAAGAACGGCGCGTTCACTCCGGGAGAGATCGCGGCGCTGAAGGATTTCTGCCGCGCGCGCTCCTTCGACGTCGCGTACTACCCCGGCATCGACGCCGCCGAAACCAACCGCTACAACGTACTGCCGGAGCCCTATTTCCACGACGGCGCGGTAGCGCTGCTCGGCCCCGAACGGCAGGCGTTCTTCGATCGCTACAAGTTCGACATCGTTCCAGCGACCGACGACAAACCTTACTTCTTCCATTTTTTCAAGTGGCGCACGCTGCCGGAGCTGCTGGCGCTGAAGGAGCAAGGCGGCCTGCCCTTGCTCGAATGGGGCTACCCGGTGCTCGTCGCGACTCTGATTCAGGCAGTCGTCGCGAGCGTCGTGTTGATCCTGCTGCCGCTGTGGATCAGGGCACGCGGCGCGGGCCAACGCGATCAGGCAGGATGGTCGCGACTGCGTATCGCCGCTTACTTCACGGCGATCGGATTCGCGTTCATGTTCATCGAGATCGCATTCATCCAGAAGTTTCTGTTGTTCCTGAGCCATCCGCTCTACGCGGTCGCGGTCGTGCTCTGCGCGTTTCTGGTCTTTGCCGGTCTGGGAAGTCGCTACTCCGGTCGCGCGGCTGCCGTCAGCGGCGCCTCGCTCGCATGGCCCGTAGCACGGCCGATCGCCGGCATCGCGGTCCTGGCGTCGCTCTATCTCATCGTCCTCGCCGCGCTGTTCAGGGAGCTCATGCCGCTGCCCGACGGATTCAAGATCATGATCTCGATCGGGCTCATCGCGCCGCTCGCGTTCGCGATGGGCATGCCGTTTCCACTGGGACTCGCCCGCGTCGCCGGCCGCACCCGGCCGCTCGTTCCCTGGGCGTGGGGCATCAACGCCTGTGCCTCGGTCGTCGCGGCGATTGTCGCCACGTTGTTGGCGATTCACGTCGGGTTCGGCACCGTCGTGCTGGTTGCGCTCCTCCTGTACGCGCTGGCGGCGGTAGCCTATCGCTAGGAGCCGCTGCTCGAGAAGCTCCGGATTGCCATTCGCTGCCCGACATCCCACAATGGCGGCCCGGGAACGGATAGCCGCATGACTTGGTCGATCGTCGCTCGAGATGCGTCGGGCGCTCTGGGCGTGATCGTCGCGAGCCGCTTCTTCGCGGTCGGCGCCCTTTGTCCGCATGCGCACAGCGGCATCGGTGCGCTGTCGACACAGGCGCTGGTCAATCCGCTGTACGGCCCGCGCGGCCTGGCGTGGCTGGCGCAAGGAATCGCGCCGGCCGAAGTCGTGCGCTCGCTCATCCTCGCCGATGCGGGTCGCGAGCATCGCCAGGTGCATCTGATCGACGCGGAAGGCAAGATCGCGGCGCACACCGGCGCCGAATGCATCGACTGGTGCGGTCACGTGATCGGCGAGGGCTTCTCCGTCGCGGGCAACATGCTTTCCGGTCCGCAGGTGATCGAACGGACCGCAGAGGTCTACGATGCCGCACGCGAGCGGCCCTTCGCCGAGCGAATGATCGCGGCAATGCAGGCCGGCGAAGCCGCCGGCGGCGACAAGCGCGGCAAGCAGGCCGCAGCGCTGCTGATCTGCACGACCGAGGCGTATCCGGCGCTCGATCTGCGCGTCGATGATCATGCCGATCCACTCGCCGAGCTCGATCGTTTGTACGTCAAAAGCCTCGAGCGCTTCCAGCCATTCGTGGCATGCCTTCCCGGCCGCGACCGGCCGGCGGGCATCACCGATCGGGCCACGATCGAAGCGGAGATCCAGCGCTTCCAGGCCGAACGCGTTCATCCAGAGCGATGAGCGCCGCAGGGCCGTCCCAAGGCGCGAACTGCACCCCCTCGGGGGGCAGCGCCGCGGCGGCAGCCGCAAGCGTGGGGGTACACCAATGCGCGCTGCTCGAGGTACGCGACCTCAAGACGTCGTTCGCGGTCGAAGCTGGCGAGCTCTTCGCGGTCGACGGCGTGAGCTTCACGCTCGACGCCGGCCGCACGTTATGCATCGTCGGCGAATCCGGCTGCGGCAAGAGCGTTACTGCGCTGTCGATCATGGGACTCATCGCCACGCCACCGGGACGCGTCAACGGCGAGATACGCTTCGAGGGTGTCGACCTCACGCAGCTTTCGCCAGCCGAGATGCGCGAGCTTCGCGGTGACCGATTGTCAATGATCTTCCAGGAGCCGATGACTTCGCTCAACCCCGCGTTCACTGTCGGCGAACAGATCGCCGAAGGCATACTGCGCCATCGCCCGCTGTCGCGCGCGGCTGCAAAGGAACGAACGATCGAGATGCTGCGCCGCGTGCACATCCCATCGCCCGAACGGCGCTTCGACGACTATCCGCACCGGCTCTCCGGCGGCATGCGTCAGCGGGTCATGATCGCGATGGCGCTCGCTTGCGAGCCCGACCTTCTTATCGCCGACGAGCCGACCACCGCGCTCGACGTGACGATCCAGGCGCAGATCCTCGACCTGATGCGCATGCTGCGCGAGGAAACGGGCACGGCGATCATCCTGATCACCCACGATCTGGGCATCGTCGCCGAGCTCGCCGACGAGGTAGCGGTCATGTACGCCGGCCGCATCGTCGAGCACGCGAGTGCCGAGGCGCTGTTCGCGCAGCCGCAGCATCCCTACACCGTCGGCCTGCTCGGATCGATTCCACGGCTCGATCTCGAGCAGGAAAGGCTGCCCGCGATCGAAGGCCTCGTGCCCAATCCGCTGGATCCCGTGCCCGGCTGCCGCTTTCATCCGCGCTGCCCGTTCGCCATCGACCGCTGCCGGCAGGAGGATCCGCCGCTCCTGGTGCAAGGCGATGCACACGTGAGCGCATGCTGGCGCGCGCCGCTCGATGCCGATGTGCTGGTGCCGGCGTGAAGCCGCTGCTTCGCGTCGCGAAGCTGGTCAAATACTTTCCCGTAAGGAGAGGTATCCTCGGCCGCCGCAGCGGTGCCGTGCGCGCGGTGGACGGCATCGACTTCGAAGTTGGCGAAGGCGAGACGCTGGCGCTGGTCGGCGAATCAGGCTGCGGCAAATCGACGACGGGGCGCTTGATCCTGCGCCTGATCGAGCCGACCTCGGGTGCGATCGACTTCGAAGGCCGCGATCTTCTCGCACTCGACCCGACCGAGCTGCGCGCCCGACGGCGCGCGCTGCAGATCATTTTTCAGGATCCGTACACGTCGCTCAACCCGCGCATGACGGTGCGCCAGATGCTCGGCGAGCCGCTGGCGCTGCACCGATTGGCACTGGGCCGGCATCGCGAGCGTATCGCCGAGCTGCTGAAGCTCGTCGGCCTGGCACC
>VBCS01000031.1:425-2662 GCA_005888955.1 Betaproteobacteria bacterium | reverse complement strand
CGCGGACGAGCAAGGCCTCGGCCAGCGTTGTCTTGCCGGATGCTCCGTGCCCGACCAGCGCGACGGTGCGGATGTTTTCGGTGGCGTAATGCGTCATGCCTGCTCCTGATGGATCTCTGTTGTATCGTTCATTCTAAACAAAACCGTGGGGCCGCGAACGGAAACGCCGCCGATGGGCAGGTAAAAAGCGAAGCGGCGCGGGAACCCGCGCCGCAACCGTCGCTCGCCGTCGTGCGAGCGATCGATCTCGATCCGACCATGGAATCCTGCAGTGAGTAGCGGTCAGGGCCGCGCCGGCGCGCCGCCGGTATCGGCGCGGAAACGCTGCTGCCGTCGCGACAGGCCTACGCGGCGTGAAGCACCAGCATTTCGCGCAGGTGCCGAAGCAGCTCCTCTTCCTGGTACGGCTTGCCCAGATATACCTCGACACCCAGTTCCTGGGCGCGATTGCGGTGCTTCTCGGCCGTGCGCGACGTGATCATGATGATGGGTATGTGGGCCACCCGCGTATCGCCCTTCATGGTTTTCGCGAACTCGAAGCCGTCCATCCGCGGCATCTCGATGTCGAGCAGAATGGCGTCCGGTATGCGCTCGGCCAGCATCTGCAGCGCGTCGAGTCCGTCCTTCGCGGTAATGACCTCGAACCCCTCCCGCGTCAGCAGCCTGCTGGTGATCTTACGCACGGTCAATGAGTCGTCGACGATCATCACCAGCGGCGGCCCGGAAGCGGCCGCGCTGGCGGCGGCGGCCCTGGCCGCCTGCATCGTCTTGACGACCATCGGTGCCTGAGCTTCCGCATCGGTGCGCTGCGCGAGCTGCACCGGATTGATGATCAAAACGACTTCGCCGGTGCCAAGCACGGTAGCGCCCGCGATGCCGGAGACGCGGGCGAGCTGCGGGCCGATGTTCTTGACGACGACTTCCTGATTGCCGACCATTTCGTCGACGTGCACGGCGGCGATGCTCTGGCCGCTCTTAAGCAGCAATATCGAGTTGTAGCGCAAGGTCTCTGGATTGTGCCCGGCATTGCCGAGCAGGCGTGGCAGATAGAAGAACGGGTACTTGCGGTCTTGCCACACGACTTCCCGCGTGAGATACAGGTTGATCAGGGCCTTGTCCTTGATCTGCTGTACCTGCTGGACCATCGGCGCCGGCAAGGCCCACAACCTGCCTCCTGCCCGCACCAGCACAGTTTGCGCGATAGCCAGCGTCAACGGCAGGTAGAGCAAGAACGTCGTACCGCGGCCGCGTGTGGTCGCGACATCGACACGGCCGCCCAAGGCCGCAATGTCCGAGCGCACGACGTCGGTGCCCACGCCACGGCCCGAGATCTGAGTGACCTTGGCCGCCGTGGAGAATCCCGGCGCGAAAATGGACTCGGTCAGTTGCGCCTCGGTCGGCTGGGCATCACTGGTGATGAGGCCGAGCGCTTGCGCCTTCTCGCGAATGCGGTCGAAATCGAGACCGGCGCCATCGTCGGCGATTTCGATCGCGATTTCATTGCCCTGCTGGCGGACAGTAACGGTAATTTCTCCCGTCTCAGGCTTCCCGCGCTTGAGCCTCTCCTCGCGGCTTTCGATACCGTGGTCGAGCGCATTGCGAAGCAGGTGCTCGAGCGGACCGACAAGCTTCTCGAGCACCGAGCGGTCGAGCTCAACCTGCGTCCCGCGAATCTCGAGATTCGCGCGCTTGTCGAGCTCCTTCGCGGTCTGGCGCATGATCCGGTAGAGCCTCTCGGACAGGCTGCCGAACGGAACCGTGCGGATCGAGAAGAGTTGCTGCTGCACGTCGCGCGACAAGCGCGCCTGCGCCAGCAACGCCGCGTCAGCATCATCGATATTCCGCAGCAGCGATTGCTGCACGGTCGAAACGTCGTTTACCCCCTCGGCGAGGCTGCGGGTCAGCTCCTGGAACCGCGTGAAGCGGTCGAATTCGAGCGGATCGAAATCGGCCTCGCCCGCCTTAACATGCGAGGTCCGCGACTGGATCTGCGATTCGGCCTGGATCTCGATTTCGCGCACCTGCGAGCGCAGGCGGATGACGCTGTTCGTGAGCTCGAGAAGATTGCCCTTGAGCGAGCGCAGCTCGCCCTCGACGCGGGCGCGTGCAATGGCGACTTCGCCCGCTTCGTTGACGAGGCGGTCGATCAAGTCCGCGCGCACGCGCAGCATCGCCACTCTCGCCGCCTCGGCTTCAGGCGGCGCCGCGGCGGCGGCCGGCGCAGCGACAGCAGGCAA
>VBCS01000031.1:0-316 GCA_005888955.1 Betaproteobacteria bacterium | reverse complement strand
TCGGTTTGGCGAGTGCGTCGCCCGCCAACAGGCGGCTCTCCATCCCGTGCGTGAGTTCGCCCAAGCGCATTGCGCCGGCCATTCGCGCGCTGCCCTTGAACGTGTGCAAGCTGCGCCGCAGTGCCTGCGCGGCGTCTGCGTTGGCCGGACTGTGCCGCCATGCGCGAAGCTGCTCGCCGGCCTGCGGGAAAAGCTCTGCTGCTTCTTCGAGAAAGATCGGCAGCACCTGTTCGTCAACATCGTCCTGAACATTGGCAAGCGACAGCTCGCCAGGTTGCGCGATTGGCATCACCGAAGCTGCCGTTGCTTCCTTGAC
>VBCS01000209.1 GCA_005888955.1 Betaproteobacteria bacterium | reverse complement strand
GCGACGACAGCGACGCCGTTCGGCACGGCAACGACGTGTCGGACGCCCGGAAGGCGCTGCGCGCTCTCCGCATCGAAGCTCTTTACCTTCGCGCCGAAGCGCGGCGGATGCGCCATGACGGCAGTGAGCATGTCGGGCAGGTTGACGTCCTGCGTGAACATCGCGCTGCCCGTCGCCTTGGCTTTCGAGTCAGTGCGCGGCACGCGCTTGCCGATGTAGACGAAGTCCTTCGCATCCTTGAGCTTCGGATTCTGCGGCACCGGCCGCCTGGCCGCGGCATCGGCAAGCGCTCCGAACGTCGCCTTTTTCCCGCTCGCATGGAACACAACGCCGTTTTTTACCCGAATCGATTGCGGCGGCAGCTTCCACTGCTCGGCCGCCGCGGCGACCAGCATGGCGCGCGCCGCGGCACCCGCCTGCCGGTATTGATCGAAGGAGTTCGCCATCGCGCTCGATCCGCCCGTGCCTTGCGCATCCATCTTGAACGCCTTGCGCCAGATCAGGTTGCCGTAGCGCTTCGCGTCGGCGGGCGCGCCTTCGACCCTGATCTGCGACCATGCCGCGTCGAGCTCGTCGGCCACCAGCGTCGGCAGTCCGGTGTACGTACCCTGGCCCATTTCGAAGTGCTTGACGATGACGGTGACGCTGTTGTCGCTGCCGATGCGCACGAATGCGCTTGGTGGAATCGGTTCGGGCGCAGTCTCGCCGACGACCTTAACCGGGTCCTGCGCGGCAATGTGCCGGGTGAACACGCCGAGCGTGAAGCCGGCGCTCGTTGCGGCGGTCACCTTGAGGAAGGTGCGGCGGTCGATCGCGCTGCGATTCGGCGCGTGGACAGGATTGCGATAGATGAACATCGTCCGCTCCTCAGGCCAGGCTGCGGGCCGCTTCGTGGATTGCGGCGCGGATCCGCACGTACGTCGCGCAGCGGCAAACGTTGCCAGCCATCGCCGAATCGATGTCGGCATCGGTCGGTTTCTTTTTCCTTGCGAGCAGCGCGGAAGCGGTCATGACTTGCCCCGATTGACAATAGCCGCATTGCGGCACATCGAGCTTCTGCCACGCCGTCTGGATCGCTTTCCCTTCTCTGGTCTTGAGTCCTTCGATCGTGGTGATCTCGACGCCGGGCTTTACCGCCGCGAGTGGAAGCGTGCACGAGCGCGTCGGCTGCCCGTCGATGTGGACGGTGCAGGCGCCGCACAGCGCCATGCCGCAGCCGAACTTGGTGCCGGTCAGCTTCAGATGATCGCGCAAGACCCAGAGCAGCGGCGTATCGCCGGCGACGTCGACGCTAAGCTTTTCCTTGTTGATGGACAGTAGGGCCATGATTTCTCCGGAAGCTTAAGTCGTGGCGCTGGCCGTGGGCCTCGCGCCGAGCCGCTTATCATAGGCGATTCCCGAAGCTGTGCAAACGCGGCCGCCGCAAGTGCCACTGCGGCACGGGGGCGATGCAAGCGCAGAGTATAATGTCTGCCAGTCAGAATGGATCCTAGAAACATGGAAGCGGAACAAGTCAACCAGATCGCCAACTCCCTCTCCGGGCTGCAGCAACGCGCTGTCGATCTGCGGAGGTATCTTTGACTTCGACGTCAAGGCGGAACGGCTGGCCGCGGTTGCCAAGGCGCTCGAGGATCCCGGCATCTGGAACGATCCCAAGCGCGCACAGGAGCTCGGCAGGGAAAGAAAGCAGCTCGAAGGTGTCGTCAGCACGCTGACCGGACTCGGAACGCGGTTGAAGGACAGCGCCGAGCTGTTCGATCTCGCCCGCGGCGAACGCGACGACGCGACGCTTTCCGCGGTGGCGACGGACGTCGCGGAACTCGAGCGCGCGGTGGGTGACATGGAATTCCGTCGGATGTTCCACAATCCGATGGATCCCAACCCGTGCTTCATCGACATTCAGGCCGGCAGCGGGGGCACGGAGGCGCAGGACTGGGCGGCGATGCTGCTGCGGATGTACCTGCGCTATTGCGAGCGCAAGGGCTACCGGACCGAGATCCTCGAGGAGTCCGAAGGTGAAGTCGCCGGCATCAAGAGCGCCAGCGTCAAGGTGACCGGCGATTACGCGTACGGCTACCTGCGCACCGAGACGGGCGTGCACCGCCTGGTGCGCAAGAGCCCGTTCGATTCCAACGCGCGGCGGCATACATCGTTTGCGAGCGTCTTCGTGTATCCCGAGGTCGACGAGACGATCGACGTCGAGATCAACCCGGCCGAGCTGCGCATCGATACCTTCCGCGCCTCGGGCGCGGGCGGCCAGCATATCAACAAGACCGACTCGGCCGTGCGTATCACGCATCTTCCGACGAACATCGTCGTGCAGTGCCAGAACGACCGCTCGCAGCATCGCAACCGTGCCGAAGCGATGGCGATGCTGAAATCGAAGCTCTACGAGCTCGAACTGCGCAAGCGCCAGGCCGAACAGCAGAAGCTCGAGGACGCCAAGACCGACATCGGCTGGGGCCACCAGATCCGTTCGTACGTGCTCGACCAGTCGCGGATCAAGGACCTGCGGACGAACGTCGAAGTCGGCAATACGCAGGCGGTGCTCGACGGCGATCTCGACGACTTCATCGCGGCCATGAAGCTGTCCTGAGCCATGAGCGACGACGCGGCGCGACAGAACGAGAACCAGATTATCGCCGAGCGCCGCGCAAAACTGCGCGCTCTGCGCGAGCGTGGGCCGGCATATCCGAACGATTTCCGCCGCGACACGTTCGCCGGCACACTGCACGAGGCGCACGACGGCAAGACCAACGACGCGCTCGAGGCGGCGCCCGTCGCCGTTGCCGTCGCCGGCCGTATGATGCTCAAGCGCGTCATGGGCAAGGCGAGCTTCGCCACGCTGCAGGACATGAGCGGCCGCATCCAGCTCTACATCACCAATGATGCCCTCGGCGTCGAGACGCACGAAGCGTTCAAGCACTGGGACCTGGGCGACATCGTCGGCGCCAGGGGCACACTGTTCAAGACGCGCACCGGCGAGCTTTCGATCCGGGTGACAGAGTTGCGGCTGCTCGCCAAGGCGCTGCGCCCGTTGCCCGAAAAGTTCCACGGTCTCACCGATCAGGAGCAGAAGTACCGGCAGCGCTACGTCGATCTGATCACCAGCGCCGAATCGCGACGCGTGTTCATCGCCCGCTCGCAGATCGTGCAGGCCATGCGCGAGTTCTTCGTCGCCCGTGGCTATCTCGAGGTCGAGACGCCGATGATGCATCCGATTCCCGGCGGGGCGGCAGCGCGGCCGTTCATCACGCACCACAACGCGCTCGATACGGATCTGTACCTGCGGATCGCGCCCGAGCTCTATCTCAAGCGGCTGGTCGTGGGCGGCCTGGAAAAGGTCTTCGAGATCAACCGCAACTTCCGCAACGAGGGGATCTCGACGCGGCACAACCCCGAATTCACGATGCTCGAGTTCTACGAGGCATATCGGGATTACCGCTACCTGATGGACCTGACCGAGGAGCTGGTGCGCGAGGTTGCGATGAAAGTCGTCGGCAAGACGACGATCGAGTACCAGGACGTGTCGATCGATCTCGGCGCTCCCTTCGACCGCCTGACCATGGCCGAGGCGATCGCGAAGCACAACCCGCGTTACGCCCTCGCCGAGCTTGCCAAACCGGAGTATTTGAAGGTGGCGCTTGCGCCATTAGGCGTCGATGTTTTGCCGACCGATGGCGTCGGCGTGCTGCAGTTGAAGCTCTTCGAGGCGACGACCGAGGAAAAGCTTGTGCAGCCGACGTATATCGTCGCGTATCCCGCCGAAGTATCGCCGCTCGCACGCGCGAGCCACGCCGACCCGGCGGTAACCGACCGTTTCGAGCTTTTTATAACCGGCCGCGAGATCGTCAACGGCTTCTCCGAGCTGAACGACCCCGAGGACCAGGCGGCGCGCTTCCTGGAACAGGCGCGGGCGAAAGAGGCCGGCGACGCCGAGGCGATGCATTACGACGCGGATTACATCCGCGCGCTGGAGCACGGCATGCCGCCGGCCGCGGGGGAGGGGATCGGCGTCGACCGCCTGGTCATGCTGCTGACCGACAGCCCTTCGATACGCGACGTGATCCTGTTTCCGCAGCTCAAGCCCGAGACGTAGAATCGAAAATGCCGCGACGCTATGCATCCTTTCGCGAGTTCTATCCGTTCTACCTCTCCGAGCACGGGAATCGTGCGTGCCGGCGCCTTCATTTCGCGGGCTAGCTGCTGGTGTTGGCGGCCATCGTTGCCGCGGTGATCACCGGCAATACCTGGTGGCTCCTCGCTGTGCCGGTCTGCGGTTACGGCTGCGCCTGGATCGGTCATTTCTTCTTCGAACACAACCGGCCCGCCACATTCACTCATCCGGTGTACAGCTTCATCGGGGACTGGGCGATGTTCCGGGACATCCTCGCCGGCAGGATTCCGTTCTGACGCGCCGGGCCGGCGTTCGAGCTACTTCGCGATAATGCGCTCGATCCACTGCGCGAATGCCTCCAGGAATTTCTGCAGGAAATCGCGCGTCGAATCGTCGGTCAGTTTCCCGCTTTCGTCGAAGAGCTTCGCCGCATTGCCGATGTACGCTTCCGGCTGCTGCAGGGCCGGGACGTTCAGGAAGACCAGCGACTGGCGCAGGTGGTGGTTCGCGCCGAAGCCGCCGATCGCGCCGGGGGAGACGCTGATCACCGCGCCGGGCTTGCCGTTCCACGCGCTCTTGCCGTAGGGCCGGGAGGCGACGTCGATCGCGTTCTTGAGCACACCCGGCATCGAGCGGTTGTATTCCGGCGTCACGAACAGAACCGCGTCGGCCTTCTGGACGCGCTGCTTGAACGCCGCGGATGCCGCGGGGGGATTCGCATCGTCGTCCTGGTTGTAGAGCGGCAACTGCCTGATCTCGACGATCTCGAGCTTGAGCGGCGCGGGGGCCATTGCGGCCAGCGCGTTGGCCATCTTGCGGTTGAACGATTCCTTGCGCAGGCTGCCGACGAATACTGCGACATCGCGGGTCGTGCTCATTGCATTCCTTTCTTGGTTTTAGCGAGGCTCATGCCG
>VBCS01000030.1 GCA_005888955.1 Betaproteobacteria bacterium | reverse complement strand
CGCTCACGGGTTTGCCTGAATCGCCGTAGCCGCGCAGATCCGCGCAGATCACGGTGAAATGCTGCGCGAGTCGCGGAGCGATCCTGTGCCACATCGCATGGGTCTGCGGATACCCGTGGAGAAGCAACAAGGGCGGCCCGTTGCCGCCGACGATCAGATTGATTTCGGTGCCGGAGGTGGCTATGCGACGCGGCGTGAATCCGGGAAAGAGCGGCGCCGTGATCATCGGCATCCAGTTCCGCTTGCGCAGTCAATCGACCTTGGCACCGGATTTCCTGACGACGTCGGCCCACTTCGCGACCTCGGCTTTCACCATCGCCGCGAATTCCTCCGGGGTGTTCGGAGCCGGCTCGGCGCCCATGTCGACCAGCTTCTGCCGGACGTCGGGTGCGTTGATGATTCGGACGATCTCGGTGTTGAGCCGCTTGACGATCTCGGTCGATACCCCTGCCGGCGCGAAGACGCCCTGCCAGGAACCGATCTCGTAGCCGGGGAGTCCCGACTCCGCGAGGGTTGGAACGTCCGGCGCGATCGGAGATCGCTTCGCGGTCGTCACGGCGAGCGCGCGCAATTTGCCGCCTTTGACCAATGGCCACGCGGTCGTGATGTTGTCGAAGGTCATCGCGACCTGCCCGCCGACAACGTCCGCAAGCGCCGGCGGGCTGCCGCGGTACGGAATGTGCTGCATCTCGACGCCTGTCATCGTCTTGAACAGTTCGCCCGAAAGGTGCTGTGACGTGCCGTTGCCGCTCGACGCGAAACTGTACTTGCCTGGACTCGCTTTGAGCAGCGCGATCAATTCACGCACATCCTTCGCCGGCAATTCCGGATTGACGACCAGCATGTTCGGTACGCGCACGATCAGCGTTATCGGGGCGAAGTCGCGCACCGGATCGTAGGGCAGATTGCTGTACAGCGAGGCGTTGATCGCGTGAGTGCTGATCGTGCCTCCCATGATCGTGTACCCGTCAGCCGGCGACTTCGCGACCTGGTCCGCACCCACGCCGCCGCCCGCACCCGGCTTGTTATCGACGATGATCGGTTGGCCGAGCGTCACCGAGAGTTTCTCACCGATCGTGCGGGCGAGAATGTCGGTCGTGCCCCCGGGCGCGAACGGAACCACCCATTTGATCGGCTTCGACGGCCACTGCTGCGCCACGACCGCACCCGCAACGAGAGCAAGCACAAGGCCCGCGAATGCGTTACGCATGGTTTTCATCGCTGTTGCTCCTCTGCCGGCGACGATCAGGCGATCGCAGCGGCTGCGCTGGCTTCCGAGATGCCTACCGATGCCGCGGTAGCCAGCAGGTCCGCGTACGTCTTGTCGTCGAGAGGAATCCCCCGCGTCGTCCGTTCGGCACGCGTCTTCCGCTCCACTTCGCCGGGCAGGAGCACAGGCGTATCGGGATTGAGCGGCGGCGAAGCTTTGACCCACGCGACGAAGCGCGCCGCTTCGCGCGCAACCGTGCCTTCAGCATCATAGACATTCGGCGCGATGTAGATCGAGAGCATGTTGTTGCGCAGCACGCTGTCGGCCGGATCGGAGCTCTTGCCTGTTGAGATCGCGCCGGCGAGGAGGTCGGTCACGATGGACAGTCCCGAGCCCTTGTGTCCGCCGACGGTCAGCAGCGCCCCACCGTCGTAGAAATCCTTCGGCTCGGTCGTCGGCCGCCCGTGCTTGTCGATGATCCAGCCTTCGGGCACACGATCGCCGCGGTTGACCGCGACCATGAGCTTGCCCTCGGCGACCATCGACGTCGTCATGTCCATGATCACGGGATCGCTGCCGGCGACCGGAACGCCGATGGTGATCGGATTGGTCGACAGCCGGCGATCGCCGCCACCGAAGGGCGCGACGCGCAGCCCGTTCGAGGTGTTCAGGAAATGCAGCGACACCTGTCCCACCGCCGCGGCGAGCTCGGCCCAGTCGCCGACGCGGCCGAGATGTCCGCAGTTGCGCAAGCCGATCATCGCGATTCCCGTTTTCGCCGCTTTCGTCGTGCCGAGGCTGCCCGCGAATTCCCCCACCACCTGCCCGAAGCCGCGATTACCGTCGACGATCGCGATGGCGTCGCTCTCGAATACGATCGTCGGCGCCTGATTGGCTTTTAGCCAACCGCTGTGCATCCATTCCAGGTATTTGCCGACGCGCAATACGCCGTGCGAATCGTGGCCGACCAGATTGGAATCGACCAGCCGTCGCGCGATCGTCGCGGCTTCCACGGCGTTGCAGCCGGCGGCATGCATGATCGCGGTCACGAACTCGACGAGCCGTGGCGCGGCAACGGTGCGCACGTCAGTGGATCTCGGGCTCCGCCGTCGGCGCGGTGCCCTCGAGGAAATCGAAATCGTAGCCCTCGTCGGCCTGCGTAATATGGCGCTGGTAGAGCGCTCCGTAGCCGCGCTCGTAGCGCGGCTCGGGCTTCTTCCACGCGGCGCGGCGGCGCGCAAGCTCCGCGTCGCTTACTTTGAGCTCCAGACGGCGATTCGCTACGTCGAGCTCGATCAGGTCGCCGGTGCGAACCAGCGCGAGCGGCCCGCCGACGAAGGATTCCGGCGCGACGTGCAGCACGCACGCGCCGTAGCTCGTCCCGCTCATGCGCGCATCGGAGATGCGCACCATATCGCGGACGCCTTTTTCCAGCAGCTTCTTGGGAATGGGCAGCTGGCCCCATTCCGGCATGCCCGGAGCGCCCAGCGGGCCCGCGTTCTGCAGCACGAGCACGGAGTCGGCAGTGACGGCCAATGCCGGATCGTCGATCCGCGCCGCCATGTCGTTGTAGTCGGCAAAGACGACCGCCGGTCCGAGATGCTTGAGCAGCTGGGGCTCGGCCGCGGCGGGCTTGATCACTGCGCCGCCCGGCGCGAGATTGCCGCGCAATACGGCGAGGCTGCCGCTCGCGACCAGCGCCTTCTCGCGCGGAAGGATGACGTCGCGATTGAACACTTCCGCGCCGGCGATATTCTCTCCCAGCGTCCTGCCGTTCACGGTGCGCGCGTCGAGCGCCAGCAGATCGCCTATGTCCTTGAGCAAAGCGCGCAAGCCACCGGCGTAATAAAAATCTTCCATGAGAAACTTGCCTGCGGGACGTATGTTGGCGACGAGCGGCGTCTTGCGCGCGAGCTCATCGAAGCGGTCGATCGACAGCGCAACGCCCGCCCGACGCGCCACCGCGACCATGTGCACGACGGCGTTGGTCGAGCCGCCGAGCGCGAGGATGGTGGTAATCGCGTTGTCGACGGAGGCGGCGCCGACAAAATCGCGCGGCTTCAGGTCCTCCCAGACCATCTCGACGATGCGCCGGCCGGTATCGGTCGCCATGCGCGCGTGGCGCGAGTCGGCGGCAGGGATCGACACCGCACCCGGCAGGGTGAAACCGAGCGCCTCGGCCGCGGAAGTCATCGTCGACGCGGTGCCCATGGTCATGCAGTGACCCGGCGAACGCGCGATGCCGTCCTCGAGCTCGGCCCATTGCTCGTCGCTGACCTTGCCGGCGCGCTTCTCGGCCCAGTATTTCCAGACGTCGGAGCCGCTACCGAGCGGCTGGTCGCGCCAATTGCCGCGCAGCATCGGCCCTGCAGGCATGAAGATCGCCGGCAGGTTCATGCTGATGGCACCCATCAGCAACGCGGGTGTGGTCTTATCGCAGCCGCCCATCAGCACCGCGCCGTCGACCGGATACGAGCGCAACAGCTCCTCGGTCTCGAGCGCGAGCAGATTGCGGTAGAGCATCGTCGTCGGCTTCTGGAAGACTTCGGCGAGCGCGATCGCCGGCATCTCCAGCGGAAAGCCGCCGGCCTGCAGCACTCCGCGCTTCACTTCCTCGGCCCGCTGCCTGAAATGCGAATGACAGGCGTTGATGTCGCTCCAGGTGTTGATAATCGCGATGATGGGCTTGCCCAGATAATCGCTGCGCGAGTAACCCATCTGCGCGACGCGCGAGTGGTGTCCGAACGCTCGCATGTCGCTCGCGCCGAACCAGCGGTGTGAGCGCAGCTCTTCGGGCTTCTTGCGCGCGGTCATGCTGTGCCCACCGTTGCGGGCGTACGTGCCAAAGCGCGGTCCGTCGCCAGCAGCTTCTGCGCGGCGGCGCGGATCGCCGCGCGATGGTCGGCGTCGATGTTGGACAGCGGCGGTAGGATCGGGCCCATGTCGGCGATGCCGGCGAGAGTTACCGCTTCGTGCAGCACCCGGATCGGCGAGAGCGTATCGCGCAGGGCTTCCAGAGGGAGATAGACGGCGCGCAGCGCTTCCGCGGCGGACAAGCTCTTCGCTTTGAGCGCCGCCAGCAGCCGAGTCGAGCCTCGTGGTCCGACGCATACCGAACCCGACGTAAATCCCGCGAGCCCGAAGTCGCGCACGTGCGCGAGGGCCGGTCGCTCGCCGATACCGCTGATGACGAGATTCGCGTCGATGCGGTCGACGAGCTCGCGCAAAAAGTCATCCTGGACCGGGTCGGCACGCACCACGGCATACTTGATCCCGAGCACGGCGCCGGCGTCGACTAGTCGCTCGACATGCGCGGGCGTGAGAAAGTTTTCGGCCTTGAGATAGACGATGACCGGCCGTCCGAAGGCGTCGGCAAAACGACGGATCGCCTGCTCACTGCCATCGGGCGTCGCCGGAAACGTCTGCGGCAGAACCATCGCTGTGGGGAAGGCGCGCGTCTTGAGCACACGGGCCTGATCGAGCAACTTGCCGAAATCCGGCCCGGCCGACGGCACGATCCAGCTGTCCATGGCGACCGCCTGCTCGAGAAAGTCGAGGATGGCGGCGTATTCGTAGAGGCCCACATTGTAAAAATTGGCGTTGCCTCCATACATCAGGGTCGTCACGCCACCTTCCTCGAGGTGGCGGATCAGAACCCGATTGGCCGCGGCGTTCAGCTCGAGGTCGGGCAGCCGCGCGAGCGGCGGTACGGCGATCACCGAGCGCGCCAAATCGGGCGCAGTCGCGGCGCTGGTCTTCAAAAGGAGGCTCCTCAGGGCGAAGCGGTGTGTCGAGCGCATTATAGCGGGGCGGAACCGGGCGTGAGGCCCGCGAGTCGAAGGTTGCAGGCGCGATGGTTGCGGCGGTCGCTCGAGCGCGCCATAGCCGAAAGATCATCAGCGACCGCTTCTTTCCCCAGAGGTCGTCATGATTCCTTCTCGCTCGCGGTCTTGGTGGCGTGTCACGGCATGGCTGATTGCCGGGGGTCTTGCGGTTGCCTTGCCCGCGGTCGCCGCTGACAGGGCTGCCGCCGACAATGTGCAGGCAGGCATCGACGCCGAAAAATTCTTTGGTGCGATCGTGAAAGTCCAGGCCAGGGCGTTGCCCGATGCGCGCAGCGCGACGACGCTGGGCGCAGAGCGCGAGGGTACCGGTGTGGTCATCGACAAGGACGGCCTGATTCTGACCATCGGCTATCTCGTCATCGAAGCCGATGAAGTCAGGATCAGCGACGACAGGGGCCGTACTTTGCCCGCTGTGGTCGTTGGCTACGACCATGCTTCCGGCTTGGCGCTGGTGCGATCGGTCGCACCCTTCGACGCCGCGCCGTTGCACCTTGGCGACTCCGCTGCGCTCGCCGAGAGCGATCCGGTGCTGATCGTGAATTACGGCGGACGCAGCGACGTCACGCTCGCCTACGTCGTTTCGCGCCGGTCATTCACAGGCAACTGGGAATATCTGCTCGACCGGGCGATCTTCACTTCGCCGCCAACGCTCAACTGGAGCGGCGCAGCGCTGATCGGCAAGGACGGCTCGCTGCTCGGTGTTGGTTCCCTCATCTTGCGCGATGCGACCGCTGCCGACCCGCACCTGCCGGGAAATATGTTTGTTCCGGTCGAGCTCTTGACGCCGATCCTGCCCGATCTCGTGAAATCCGGCCGCCGTGCCGGGCCGGCCCGGCCGTGGCTCGGCGTCGCCGCCGATGAAATACAGGGCCGGCTTCTGGTCACGCGGGTATCGCCCGAGGGCCCCGCCGATCGCGCGGGGGTCCACGTCGGCGACATCATCCTCGGCGTCGGCGGCGACGCGGTGCATTCACAGGAGGAGTTCTACCGCAAGGTGTGGGGACGCGGCGCCGCGGGCAGCGAAATCCCGCTCCGCGTCCTGCAGGACAGCGACGTGCGCGAACTCAAAGTCCCCTCGATCGACCGCCTCGATTACTTCCGCCAGAAGCCAACGCTCTGATCACTATGTAGTCGTAGCCCGGGATGAATAGTCGTAGCCTGGGCTGACCCGGACTTGATCCGGGGGATGCCCGGGTCAACGTGAATGAAGACGCCGCCCCGGGCTTCGCGCGGAGCGCGGAACCCAGGCTACGGCCGCTGCGCCTTCAATCCACGTACAATGCGCGCTGCCTGCGCGGGTGGCGCCGGCGCGACGCCGGGCCACATTCATGCCCCTCTACGCAGCGACGATCTTTTTCAGCGCGTTTCTGCTTTTCCTGTTGCAGCCGATCATGGCCAAGCAGATCCTGCCGTGGTTCGGAGGATCCGCGGCGGTGTGGACGACCTGCCTGGTGTTCTTCCAGACGACGCTGCTCCTGGGCTACGCGTATTCGGACGCGGTCACGCGTCGCCTGTCCTCCCGAGGGCAAGCTCGGCTGCACATCGCGCTGCTCGCTTTGAGTTGTGCGCTGCTGCCCATCGTGCCCGGCGCGCAGTGGAAGCCGCTCGGCAGCGAGAATCCGTCGCTCCTCATTCTCGGCCTCCTCGCGGCGACCATAGGCCTGCCGTACTTCCTGCTGTCGACGACCAGTCCGCTCGTGCAAGCGTGGTTTGCCCGAAGTTTTCCGGGAAAGAGCCCGTATCGCCTGTTCGCGCTTTCCAATCTGGCATCGATGCTGGCGCTCCTCGGATATCCGTTCGCCCTCGAGCCCTGGGTGACCACGCGCCTGCAGTCGTACGGCTGGTCGGGCGCATACGTCGCGTTCGCTTTGCTGACTGCGGCGTCCGGGTGGTACAGCCTCTCCGCGCGGCCGGCCAGAACAGCGGTTGCGCCCGCCAGTGATGGGGTGCGCACCGCGAGCGAGGCGCCACCGACGCGCGGCCGGCAGTTCCTGTGGACCGCGCTGGCCGCGACGGCCTCGTACCTGCTACTTGCGGTGTCGAATCACATTTGCCAGAACATTGCGTCGATCCCACTCCTCTGGATCGCGCCGCTGTCGATTTACCTCTTGAGCTTCATCCTTTGCTTCGACAGCACGCGCTGGTATCGGCGCGAAATCTTCCTGGCCGTGCTCGCCGCGGCCCTGGGCGTCATGGCCTGGGCGCTTGCCGATCAGGAGCTCACGCATCAGTTGCAGTTGCAAATCGGCGTGTTCTGCGCCGGGCTGTTCGTCGCGTGCATGTTCTGTCACGGGGAGCTCGCGCGGCTCAAGCCCGCACCGCGGTATCTGACCCGTTTCTACCTGATGATCGCGCTGGGCGGCGCGATCGGCTCGGCGCTGGTCGGTCTGGTCGCACCGCTCGTTCTGCCCGCGTATTTCGAGCTCGCGTTCGGTCTCGTCATCTGCGCCGCGCTGCTGGTGTTTCAGGCGCATCGCGTCCACCCGATCTTCGCGGTGCTGGGGGTCGCGTCATTCCTCTTCTCTCTCGGGGCTGCAGGTTGGGGAATCCACGGCTTCTACGAGAACACGGTGTCGGCCACGCGTAATTTCTACGGCGTGCTGCGCGTGCAGGAATGGAACGCGGGCACGGCGAACTACCACCGTTCGCTCATCCACGGCACCATCTTGCACGGCACTCAATACCCGTTGCCGGAGCTCGAGCGGAAGCCGACGACGTATTACACGCAATCGTCCGGTATCGGCCGCGCACTCGAATCGCTGCATCCGTCGATGCGTCCGTTGCGGGTAGGCGTCATCGGCTTGGGCACCGGCACGATTGGCACCTACGGCAGCAAGGGCGACGTGTACCGCTTCTACGATATCAACCCCGCGGTGATCGGTATCGCCAAGCGTGATTTCAGCTTTCTTTCCCGGAGCGACGCGACGATAGAGATCGCGCTGGGCGATGCGCGGTTGAGCCTGGAACGCGAAGCGCCACAGGGCTTCGACGTGCTGGCGATCGACGCCTTTTCCAGCGATGCGATACCCGTCCACCTGATCACTGCCGAAGCGCTCGCAATCTACCGCAGGCATGTGAAGTCGGGAGGCATCATCGCCTTCCACGTGACGAACCGCTATCTCGATCTCGTTCCGGTCGTCCAAGAGCTGGCGGACGCCGCGGGCCTCCACGCGGTCCTGGTCGCCGACGATGGGGAAGAGCCGATGGGAAGCCGCAGCGACTGGGTGCTTCTGTCCGACAGCGAAACCAGGCTCGAAGCAGAGCCGATCGAAGAGGCAGAGGAAGCGATCGAGCCGCGCGCAGGCTTGCGTCTCTGGACGGACGATTTCAACAACATCGTGCAAGTGTTGAAGCGCGACGATTAACTGCAGACCCGCCCAACGGACGCGTGCAACCTCACGTCGAGTGAACCCCGCCCGCGCGATCCTGGATT
>VBCS01000203.1 GCA_005888955.1 Betaproteobacteria bacterium | reverse complement strand
CGGTCGTTCGCTCGGGGGCTGCGACCAACTCGCTCACCGCCGACCGCTACGAATACTTGATGGGCGAGCAGCAGCGGCTCGCGCCTCCGGAACGCCCCTTCTGGCCTGACCCCAACGTGCCGGTATTGCCGCCGTTGCCGTCGCCTTCCGGCGCCGCCGGTGCGCCACAGGGCGGCGCGCAAACCAAGCCGTAACGGCGCCTGCGATGCCGGTCCCCCTTCCCGGTCTCGAGTCCAGCGCAGCGGCGGCACGCAGCCCGACTCAGCGCATCCCGTACGCCTTTGCGCGCACGCACGGCGTGCTCGCGCTCCGCGACGACGGCGACGCGGTTCTGGTGCTCGCGCGGAGCGACGCCTCGCTCGAGGGCATCGCCGAGCTCAAGCGCGTGCTGCAGCGACCCTTGAAGACGACGACGGTCAACGCCGAGCGTTTTGCGGCAGAACTCGCCAATGCCTACAACCAGGCCTCGCCGGTAGCGCAGTTCACCGAGGACTTTTCCCGCGACACCGACCTTGCGCGGCTCCTCCAGGACATCCCTAAGGCGGAAGACCTTCTCGGCCCGACCTCCGACGCGCCGGTGATCCGGATGATCAACGCGCTCCTGTTGCAGGCGTTGCGCGAGCAGGCGTCAGACATCCACTTCGAACCCTACGAAGGGCGGTCGGTCGTGCGCTTTCGCGTCGACGGCGTGTTGCGCGACGTGATCGAGCCGCCCCGCGCGCTCCATGCGGCGCTGGTATCGCGCCTCAAGGTGATGGCGAGCCTCGATATCGCCGAAAAGCGCTTGCCGCAGGACGGGCGGATGGCGTTGAAGCTCGGGGACAAGAGCGTCGACGTGCGCGTGTCGACGCTGCCGACCGGACCCGGTGAGCGCGTCGTGCTGCGCCTTCTCGACAAGGATACTGCGCGCCTCGACCTTGCCGCCCTGGGCATGAGCGAAGCGACGCTTGGGGCGATCGACCGGTTGATCCGCGAGCCGCACGGTATCGTGCTGGTGACTGGCCCGACCGGCTCGGGGAAGACCACGACGCTGTACGCGGCGATGTCCCGGCTCGACCGCGGCAGCTTGAATGTGATGACCGTCGAGGATCCGATCGAGTTTGCGTTGGACGGCGTCGCGCAGACGCAGGTCCACCCCAAGATCGAGCTCGACTTCGCGCGCTCGCTGCGCTCGATCCTGCGCCAGGATCCGGACATCATCATGATCGGCGAGATCCGCGATCTCGAGACCGCGCAAATCGCCGTGCAGGCGAGCTTGACCGGACATCTCGTCCTGGCGACGCTGCATACCAACGATGCCGTCAGCGCGGTTACACGACTTGCCGACATGGGCGTCGAGCCGTATCTGCTCGCCTCCAGCCTGCTCGGCGTGCTCGCGCAGCGGCTCGTGCGCCGCCTGTGTCCCGATTGCAGTGAGCCCGTCCAGCCGACCGCCGGCGAAGCCGCGGTGCTCGAGCGCCTCGGTCTGTCGCGCGCGCTCCCGCTCCGGAAGGCCGTCGGCTGTTCCGTCTGCGGCAGCTCGGGTTACCGCGGGCGCACCGGTATCTACGAACTGGTGCTCATCGACGATGGCTTGCGCCGGCTCATTCATGACCGCACGGGCGAGCCCGCGCTGCGCGACGCGTGCGCGCGCGCCGGCGCGCGCAGCTTGCTCGTCGATGGCGCCCGCTGGCTCGCCGATGGAACGACCTCGCTCGCGGAGCTGCTTCGCGTCGCCGGCGCTGCGGCGTGAAGGCGACCGATGGCGAAGTCGCCGAAATCCCTCCTGCTCGAGCAGCTGCGTGCGCAGGCCGACGCGGTCGCCGCAAAACGCGTGCAGCAGTTCAAGCTTTCGCGCGAAGTCGTCGACCGCCTCGACCAGCGCATGCACCATGTGTCCCAGTATTTCCGTCGGTGATGTGCCGCAAGCAGCGTCTGCAGGACCGCGACGTGTACGATTACGTCGTCGTCTATTACAGCCTCGCCGGTCCATCGCCACCCCCACTGCGCATCGCGATCCGCCGCTCGCCTGAGGTCGAGCGCGCGCTCGTCCACGCCAACATCGAATTTTCCTGCGACACCGATTCCACGGTGCAGAGCGGCGCGACGTACAACGTCATTCGGATTGCGCCGGGGCTGCGCTGCGAAGTACGCTTCGATCCGGATTTCGAGAATGGGCGCATCGTGGCCACGCTGCGCAACGTCGACCGCTTCGAGCCGGTAATCCTCGATTTCGAGACGCCGGCATTGGACACGAGGGCGCTCGACGACCTCGTGAACCTCATGCTCGCCAAGCCCAGCCAGTTCCTGCTGCGCGCTCCTTTGCGCGGATTCGTCCGCTGACGAAGCGACGGCGGTGATGCCGGCGTTCCGCTACGAAGCTGTCGACGCAACGGGGCGACCCCGCAGAGGACTGCTGGACGCTGCGTCGGCGCGCGCGGTGCGCGATGTGCTGCGCGGCGACGGGCTGTTTCCGACGGCGGTCGAGCCTGCCGCCAAGCCGTTCGCGGCCAAGGCCGACGGCACACGGCTCGCGCCGGCGATCCTGGCGCTGACGACGCGTCAACTCGCAACGCTGGTCGGATCGGGGATGCCGCTCGACCAGGCATTGGGCGCGGTCGCCGAGCAGGCGGATCATCCCGGCGCCGTGCGCGTACTCGGCGCGATCCGCGAGCAGGTCGCGGCGGGCGAATCGCTTTCCGGTGCGTTGTCGCGGTTTCCCCGCACGTTCTCCGAGCTGTATTGCGGCTTGGTCGCGGTCGGTGCCGAGAGCGGTCAGCTGGGCGGCGTCCTGTCGCGGCTGGCGGACTACCTTGAAGCGCGGCAGGCGCTGCGACAGAAATTCGCCATGGCGCTGATCTATCCTGCGCTGGTGACGGTCATCGCGCTCGCCGTCATCGCGACGCTGATGCTCTATGTCGTGCCGCAAATCGTCGCCGTCTATCAACAGAGCCGGCAAACGCTGCCGTGGCTCACGCGCGCGCTGATTGCCAGCAGCGAATTCCTGCGCACCACCGGCTGGTACTGGCTGGCTTTGCTCGCAGCGATCGGCGTCGTGGCGGTGCTGTTGCTGCGGCACGAGCGCTGGCGCGAGCGCTGGCATGCGCTGCTGCTCGCGACGCCCGTCGTCGGCAGCGTGCTCTCGGGCCTCGACACGGCGCGCTTCGCCAGTACGCTCTCGATCCTCACCGGAAGCGGAGCCCCGCTCATGCGCGCGCTCGACACGGCTGCGGGGGTGATCTGGGCGCGCCCCATCCGCGCCGCGGCGCATGCCGCTGCCGCGCATGTGCGACAGGGCGTGTCGCTTGCACGTGCCCTCGCGAGCCAGCGGGTGTTTCCGGCGCTGCTCGTGCACCTCGTCGCCAACGGAGAACAGAGCGGGCAGCTGCCAGCAATGCTCGAGCGCGCTGCGCGTGAGCAGGATGCCGACGTTGAACGAAGGTTGACGTGGCTTGCCGCGCTCGTGCAGCCGGTCCTGATTGTCGTCATGGGCGGCATCGTCCTCGTGCTCGTGTTGGCCGTGATGCTGCCTATAGTCTCCATGAACCAGCTCATTCGTTAAAAAGCTGCCCGGGAGCCTGCTGCGCTTGGCACAACTTTGTTACTCGGAGCTTCGGGACCCTCATGTACGAGTCGTGTACATTCCGGTTCCTCAGCTCCTCGCGCCTCGTTCTGCCGGCGCTCGCGACGGCTCCCGGGCAGCTCTTGCAGAGTAACAGCGCGCGCCGCGACGATTGCCTCGGCGCAGGATCTCGCAACGCACGGGCCGCATTACGCCGGACGCGCGCGCGGTTTCGATCTCTGGCGCGCCAGCGCCCACGCGACGTGCTCACGCACCAGCGGTGACGGATCGTCGGCGCGTGCTGCGAGCGCTGCGACAACACCGTCGTCGTAGTCCGCGTTGCCCAGCCCCACGGCGAGATTGCGCAGCCAGCGCTCGTAGCCGATGCGCCGGATCGCGCTGCCTTCCATGC
>VBCS01000202.1 GCA_005888955.1 Betaproteobacteria bacterium | reverse complement strand
GGAGCGAGCCTTGTTCGTAACCCCTCTGTACGCGGGTCTGCTGGCGCTGTGGTTTCTGGTGCTGACCTGGCGCGTCATACAGCGCCGGGGCAAGGGCACCTACCTCGGAGACGGCGGAGATCAAGGCCTGCTCCGCGTCATCCGTGGACACGCCAACTTTGCCGAGTACGTACCACTGGCATTGCTGATGATGGGCTTCCTCGAAGTGAGCCGGTTTTCGATCTACGTGCTTCATGCCCTGGGCATTGTGCTTCTCATCGCCCGGCTGCTCCACGGTTACGCGCTGTCCTTCACGGAGCATTCTTCCTTCGGCCGCTTCTGGGGCTCGACACTGACGTTCATCGTGCTGGCGATCGAAGCGGTGTTCTGCATCTATCAAGGCATCCAGGGGCAGTGGATCTGGTGCTGCGCCCGCTGAGACAAACCGATGAAAAACCCATCGCCGCTGCCGGAGTGATCTACTATCTCTGGCATTTGCGCGTGGAGCCGCAGCAGCCGGCGGTGCCTGCGGCAGCCAAGCCATCGCTCGCGCCGCAGCCGAGCGCCGAGCCACGCATCGAGCATCCGATCGAAGCCGCGGCCGCGCCCGTCGCGCCGCCGCTGCCCGCACTGGCTGAAAGTGATCCCAGCCTGCAAGACGCGCTCGCGGCCCTGTTCGGCAGCACCATCTTCGATCAGTTCTTTTACCCCCAGGACATCGTCCGCCATTTCGTCGCGGCGATCGACAATCTGCCGCGCAAGACCGTCGCGCAGCGGGTCATTCCGATCAAGCCCGCGACGAGCGCGTTTCGCACCAGCGGCCCGGAGGGGAGCACTATCGTGGGCGCCGACAATGCGGCGCGTTATGGCCCGTACGTGCGCGCGCTCGAGGCGGTCGATTCGGCGAAGCTCGTTGCGCTCTACGTCCGTTTCTATCCGCTGTTCCAGCAGGCGTACGCCGAGCTGGGCTATCCGTCGCGCTATTTCAACGACCGCCTCTTCGAGGTGATCGATCATCTGCTCGCAACGCCGGACGTGCGCGGGCCGATCGCGCTCGTTCAGCCGAAGGTGCTGTACGAATACGCGGACCCTGCATTACAGGATCTTTCGGCCGGGCAGAAAATGCTGGTGCGGATGGGTCCCGAGAACGAAGCAAAGGTCAAGGCGAAGCTGCGCGAGCTGAAAAAGGCGCTCAGCCGGGGGTTGTAGGGGCGACTGATCACTGCCGATCTGCAATTGCTCCTCGCGCTGATGAAGGCGGTGCTCGTCACGCCGCTCGCCATCACGGCGCTGCTCTTCTTCGCCGCATTGCTCCTGGCCGAGGCCGCGGTGCGCGTGCTCCGGGTTCCGCGCATCGCGGCGCTGGTCGTCGCGGGGGCGCTGATCGGCGCGCTGCGCCGGAGCAGCGAAGCGGCGGCGCTGATGCCGCTGCCGAGGGTGCTCCTCGAAGCGCTCGCGATGGTGCTCCTGTTCGAAGTCGGGCAGCGCGTGCCGCTGGGCTGGCTGCGGCGCAATCCCTGGCTCATCGCCGCCAGTTTCGGTGAGTCTGCTGTCACGTTTATCGCGATCTATGCCGTGTTGGCGCTGGGCTTCGCGATCCCACTGTTCGACTCCGCGTTCGTGGCCGTCATCTGCATGACGGCCTCGCCAATCGTCGTCATGAGCGTCAGCAAGGACCTGGGCGCCCGGGGTCAAGTGTCCGAACGCTCGCTACTGTACTGCACGCTCTCCAGCGTGTACGCCGTGCTGCTGGTGCAGTTCTTTCTCGCCGGCTATCGCGCCGCCGCGCACGTCGATATCACGTCGGTCGTGCAGCCGGTATACCTTCTTGCCGGCTCGTTCCTCCTCGGAGCGCTCGCGGCGGCGGCCCTGCGTCTGTACGCGATGATCACGCGCGCCCGCGGACCGCTGCTCACCATCGGCATCATCTGCTGCTGTGTGCTGCTGTACGCCTACGCGCCGCCGCTTGCATTGTCGCCAATCCTGTCGGCGCTCTTCTTCGGCCTGATCGTGCGCGGGACCGATCGCACCCACAGCGTGTTGTCGCACCAGACTTCGGAAATCGGCGCGGTCCTCACATTCGCCTATTTCATCCTCGTCGGCGCATCGCTCACCTGGCTCGATTCCTGGACGCTCGCCGGCGTCGCTGTCGCGGTCGCGGCAGTTCGCCTGCTGGCAAAGGTCGGTGCGAACGCGGCATTTGCTTCGCCGTCCGCTTTGAGCGCCGCCAAGGGCGCTCTGGTCGGCATCGCTGGCGCGCCGCTGTCGAGCCTCGCCCTTACGCTGACGGCGAGCGTCGCGCAGCAGCCGGAGCTCAAGCACGCCGCGGAAATCAGCGGCGCGGTGGTGCTGCTCATGGCCATCCTCGGCCCCGTCCTTACCGAACTTGCACTACGCCGGGCGGGAGAGCCGACGCGCGGCGACGCATGACCGAAGTGCTCGAATTCAAACCCTCGGAGCCGCTCACGCTCGGCGTGGAGCTGGAGCTGCAGCTCGTCGACCGGCGCGATGGCGACCTCACGCGCGCCGGCTCCGATCTCCTTCCGCTGGTGAAGAAGCGGCATCCGGGTCTTGACGTCAAGCTCGAGATCACCGAAAGCATGATCGAAGTCGCGACCGCGGTGCAGCTCACGCACCCCGGCGTGCTCGCAGACCTGCGCGCACTGCGCGACGCGGTCTGCGCGGCTGCGCAGCTGCTCAACGTCGGCGTTTGCGGCGGTGGCGCGCACCCGTTTCAAGCCTGGACCGAGCGCCACATTTCCGAGGCGCCACGGCAGCGCTATATCTCCGAGCTGTACGGCTATCTCGCCAAGCAATTCACCGTGTTCGGGCAGCACGTGCATATCGGCTGCCCGGACGCCGACGCAGCGGTGCGGCTCGTCCACGGGTTGTCGCGGTACGTGCCGCACTTCATCGCGCTCGCCGCGAGCTCGCCATTCTCCCAGGGCGCGGATACGGCTTTCGATTGCTCGCGCATGAACACCATCGCGTCGTTTCCGCTGAGCGGGCGCATGCCCTTCCTCCGCAACTGGGCGGAGTTCAAAGATTACTTCGGCAAGATGCGTTCGACCGGCATCGTCAACAGCATGAAGGATTTCTACTGGGACATCCGGCCGAAGCCCGAATACGGCACAGTGGAGATCCGCGTTTTCGACACACCGCTGACCGTGGAGCGCGCCGCCGCGCTCGCGATC
>VBCS01000201.1:7502-10533 GCA_005888955.1 Betaproteobacteria bacterium | reverse complement strand
CCGAGGTCCGGCGACGCGCGAGGCGAGCCGCAGGCATCGAACGCGACTCAAGGGCAAGGAGAGGATATGGCAAGCACCAAGCATAGGGCGACGACGAGCGGCACGGTCCGCTTCGTGCTCGACGGCGAAGTCGTCACCGTCAGCGACGTCGAGCCGACGCGGACCGTACTGAACTTCCTGCGCGAGGACCTGAGCCGCACCGGCACCAAGGAGGGCTGTGCCGAGGGTGATTGCGGCGCGTGCACGGTTGTCGTAGGCGAGCTCGCGGGAGACGATGTGCGCTTCCGTGCGATCAACTCGTGCATCCAGTTCGTCCCGACGCTCGACGGCAAGGAGCTGATCACCGTCGAGAGCCTGAAGGGCATAAACGGCGCGCTGCATCCCGTTCAGCGCGCGATGGTCGACTGCCACGGCTCGCAGTGCGGGTTCTGTACGCCCGGATTCGTCATGTCGCTGTTCGCGCTGTACAAGTCGGCGCAGAAGCCCTCGCGCCGGGACATCAACGATGCGCTCGCCGGCAACCTGTGCCGCTGTACCGGTTACCGGCCGATTGTCGACGCCGCCCAAAAGATGTACGAATACGGCAGCGACGCCGCCAAGCCGCACGAGCATTGGATGAATTGCTCCTTCTCCTCGATGGGTGACCGCCAGCGCTCGACCAGCGAGCGGGAAATGATCGAGCGGCTGCAGTCGATCCAGCGCCGCGACACGCTGATGCTTTCGCAGGGGACGAAGACCTACTTCGCGCCTTCGCGGGCAGCCGATCTCGCGGTGCTCCGCGAAGCGCATCCCGACGCGCGGATCCTTGCCGGCGGCACCGACGTCGGCTTGTGGGTCACCAAGCAGCACAAGGACCTCAACACGGTGATCTACGTCGGCAACGTCGCCGAGCTGACGCGGGTCGAAGTCACCGACCGTCACATCGAGATCGGCGCCGCGGTATCGTTGACCGACGCGTTCGCCGTGCTCGTCAAGCACTATCCCGAGCTCGACGAGGTGTTTCGCCGTTTCGCCTCGCCGCCGATCCGCAATGCCGGCACGCTGGGCGGCAACATCGCCAACGGCTCGCCAATCGGCGACTCGATGCCGGTGCTGATCGCCGTGGGCACGTCGCTCACGCTGCGCAAGGGCAAGCGCACGCGCGAGCTGCCGCTGGACGAGTTCTACGTCGCCTATCAGAAGACGGCGCTCGAACCGGGAGAGTTCGTCGAGTCGATTCGCGTCCCGCTGCCGCTCCTCGGCGGGCAAGTGCGCTCATACAAGATCGCCAAGCGGTTCGATCAGGACATCTCCGCGGTCTGCGGCGGTTACCGCATCGTGCTCGAGGACGGTGTCGTGCGCGACGTACGCATCGCCTACGGCGGCGTCGCCGCGACACCGAAGCGAGCCCTTCGCTGCGAGCGCGCGCTGCTCGACCATCCATGGACGCAGGACAGCGTCGACGCCGCGATGACCGAGCTCGACAAGGACTACTCGCCGCTGACCGACATGCGCGCCAGCGCTGCGTATCGGCGATTGGTGACCAGGAATCTCTTCTACAAGTTCTTCCTGGAGACCAGCGGCAAGCAAACGCAAACCCGGGTCTTCGAGTACGCTTAGGTGATAAGGACATGGCTGAGCTAAGAGTGAAGGGCGGCGTCGGCGCCGCGATCCCGCACGACAGTGGACACCTGCACGTCAGCGGCGAAGCAACGTATACCGACGACATTCCGGAGGTCCGCGGCACGCTCTATGCAGCAATCGGCATGAGCGAGCGGGCTCACGCGCGGATCAAGGCGATCGACCTCGCGAAAGTCCGGGCGGCGCCCGGTGTCGTGGCAGTGATCACCGCCCGGGATATTCCGGGCAAGAACGACTACGGCCCCGTCATCGCCGACGATCCGATCTTCGCCACCGCGATGGTCCAGTACTTCGGCCAGTCGATCTTCGCGGTCGCCGCGAAGACGATGGAACAGGCGCGCCGCGCAGCACGGCTCGCCGTCATCGAATACGAGGACTTGAAAGCCAATCTTACGGCGAAGGAAGCGCTCAGGGATCAGTCGTTCGTGCTGCCGACCGAGCGGCTCGTGCGCGGCAATCCGCAAGCGGCGATCGCCTCCGCGCCGCACCGGCTCCAAGGCAGGATCAACATCGGCGGCCAGGACCAGTTCTACCTCGAAGGCATGATCGCGTACGCGGTTCCGAAAGAAGACGGCACGATGCTGGTTTACAGCTCGACGCAGCATCCGGGCGAGGTCCAGCACCAAGTTGCGCACGCGCTCGACCTCCGCGCCAAGGATGTCGTCGTCGACTGCCGGCGCATGGGGGGCGGCTTCGGCGGCAAAGAGAGCCAGCCGGGGCTCTTCGCCTGCGTCGCCGCGCTGCTCGCGCAAAAGACCCGCAAGGCGATCAAGCTGCGAGTGGACCGCGACGACGACATGCTGATGACCGGCAAGCGGCACGATTTCGAGACCGAATACGAAGTCGGCTTCGACGACGCTGGCCGCATCCTCGGCGTCGACTTCGTGCTGGCCGGGCGCTGCGGCTACTCGGCGGACTTGTCGGGCTCGATCAACGACCGCGCGATGTTCCACAGCGACAACTGCTACTACCTCGAGAACGTCAGCATCCTCTCCTTCCGCTGCAAGACCAACACCGTATCCAATACCGCGTTCCGCGGCTTCGGCGGGCCGCAGGGCATGATGGGTATCGAATGTGTCATCGACGAGATCGCGCGCCATCTCGGCAAGGATCCCCTGGACGTACGCAAGCTCAATTTCTACGGCATCGACGAGCGCAACGTCACGCACTACCACCAGCCGATCGTCGACAACGTGATCCACGACATCGTGGGGCAGCTCGAACAGAGCTCCGACTATCACGCGCGGCGCAAGGCGATCCGCGCGTTCAACGCCGGCAGCCCGATCCTCAAGCGCGGCATCGCGCTCACGCCGGTCAAATTCGGCATCTCGTTCACCGCCACGCACCTGAACCAGGCCGGCTGCCTGCTCCATATCTATACGGACGGCACGCTGATGCTGAACCACGGCGG
>VBCS01000201.1:0-7200 GCA_005888955.1 Betaproteobacteria bacterium | reverse complement strand
TACTTCGCTCGCGTTTCGCTTTCCGCCACCGGCTTCTACCGAACGCCGAAGATCGGCTACGACCGCAAGACGTGGAGGGGCATGCCGTTCTACTATTTCTGCTACGGCGCGGCGGTGTCCGAGGTGGTGATCGACACGCTGACCGGCGAAAACCGCCTGCTGCGCGTCGACATCCTCCACGACGTAGGCAAGTCGCTCAATCCGGCAATCGACATGGGACAGATCGAGGGCGGCTTCATCCAGGGCATGGGCTGGCTGACGATGGAAGAACTGTGGTGGAACGACAAGGGCAAGCTGATGACGCACGCCCCGTCGACTTACAAGATCCCCGTGGCGAGTGACGTGCCGCCGGTGTTCAACGTGAAAATCTACGAGTCCGGAATCAACGCGGAGGATTCGATCTACCGTTCCAAGGCGGTCGGCGAGCCGCCGCTGATGCTCGGCATCTCGACGTTCCACGCGATCCGCGATGCCATCGCGAGCGTGGCCGATTACCCATTGAGCCCGCGCCTCGATTCGCCGGCGACGGCCGAGAAAATCCTGATGTCGGTCGAGGAACTCAAGACGCGCCACGCCAAGCGGCATGGTCAGCAACGCAACCTCAGCGAGGTGGCCGCATGAACGATTGGGTTGGCGAGCTCCAGCGCCTGCGCCGCGAGGGAACGGCGGCGGTCCTGGTCACGGTGGCTTCGATCAAGGGTTCGGCGCCGCGCGAACCCGGAGCCAAGATGATCGTCACGGCCGGCGACGCGGACGGCACGATCGGCGGCGGCCATCTCGAGCACCAGGCGATCGCGATCGCCCGCGATCTCCTCGCGCGCGGCGCCAACGGCGCGCTGCGCCGGTTCCCGCTCGGCGCGAGCCTCGGCCAGTGCTGTGGCGGACTCGTGAACCTCTTGTTCGATCCGGTGAGCACAACGGCCGAGTGGGTGGACACGGTCTCGACATTCCGGCGCGACGGAACCCCCTGCGTGCTGGTGACCGCGGCGCACGGCGCCACGCACGCCGGCAAGCTCGTCGTCACCTCCGACTGCGCTATCGGCACGCTTGGTGCCGGCCTGGATATGCAAGCGACGGAGATCGCCCGCGAGTTGCTCGCGAACGGCGAAAGCGTACGACTCATGCAGATCGGCGCTCCTGACGCGCCCGCTCTGTTCTTGTTCGAGCCGCAACGCGCAGCGGACTTTTCGATCGTGCTCTTCGGCGCCGGGCATGTCGGCCGCGCGCTGGTGCACGTGCTCGCTGGCATGCCCTGCCGTGTTACCTGGGTCGACAGCCGCGACGATCAGTTCCCGCGCGACCTGCCTGCGAACGTAACGGTCGCCTGCGCCGATGCTCCGACATCCGAAGTGGACGCGGCAGCGCCGGGAAGCTACTTCCTGGTCATGACCCACAGCCATGCGCTCGACCAGGAGCTTGCGGAGGCGATCCTCGCGCGCAGCGATTTCGCGTACTTCGGTCTGATCGGCTCGGTGTCGAAGCGGCGAGCGTTCGAAAAGCGCATGAAAAACCGGGGCGTGCCACCCGCGCGATTCAGACACATGACCTGCCCGATCGGCGTGCCCGGCATATCCGGCAAGGAGCCCGCCGCCATCGCCATCGCGGTGGCCGCGGAAGTGTTGCAAGCGCGCGAGCGCCGGGCTGCCGCGGACGCGGCGCCGGCGCAGGCGCGCCGCGCCTAAAGCCGCCGGCAGGAACGACGCGAGCAGTGGATCATCAGGGAGCAGCTTGAATGTCGAGTGAGACAACGGTATCTGCGGTCCCCCGCATCGAGCTTCGCGGCATCACGAAGATCTATCCCGCCGTCGTCGCGAACAAGAACGTGTCGCTCACTGCGCTGCCGGGCGAGATCCACGCGGTGCTCGGCGAGAATGGCGCCGGCAAGAGCACGCTGATGAAGATCATCTACGGCGTCGTCAAGCCGGACGCGGGCGAGGTGCGCTGGGAGGGCAAGCGGGTCATCGTAGCGAATCCGGCGCATGCCCGCGAGCTTGGCATCGGGATGGTCTTCCAGCACTTCTCGCTGTTCGAGACGCTGACTGTTGCCGAGAACGTATCGCTGGCGCTGCCGGGCAAGCCCGAGCTGGGCGAGCTCGGCAGGCGCATCACCGAGGTTTCGGAGCGCTACGGCCTGCCCGTCGATCCGCGCCGGCTCGTCCATTCGCTGTCGGTCGGCGAACGGCAGCGCGTGGAGATCATCCGCTGCCTGCTCGTCAATCCGAAGCTGCTCATCATGGACGAGCCGACATCGGTCCTCACACCGCAAGCCGTGCGCAAATTGTTCGAAACGCTGCGGCAGCTCTCGACGGAAGGTTGCACCATCCTGTATATCAGCCACAAGCTCGATGAGATCCAGGAGCTGTGCACGAATGCGACCGTGCTGCGCGGCGGCGAGGTCACGGACCATTGCGACCCGCGGCAAGAAACGCCGAAGAGTATGGCGCGAATGATGATCGGCAAGGACCTGCCGCATCCGCAGCACGGCGCGGCCAAGACCGGCGAGCCGAGGCTCGTCCTCGCCGGCCTGAACCGGGAATCGCCCGATCCCTTCGGCACGGACCTGAAGGACCTGCATCTCTCCGTGCACAGTGGCGAGATCGTCGGCATCGCCGGCGTTTCCGGCAACGGCCAACAGGAGCTGTTGGCGGCGATCTCGGGCGAAGAGCCGGTTTCCGAAAAGCACCCGGTCATTCTTTGCGGCGCCGAAGCGGGCCGGATGAGCCCGGCCGCGCGGCGCGAGCTGGGCCTGTGTTTCGTTCCCGAAGAACGCCTCGGCCGCGGCGCGGTACCGCGCATGTCGCTCGCGGACAACGCGTTGCTGACCGCTCACCGCAGCGGCTTTGTCAGCAACGGTCTGATCAGGTTCTCGGCGATCACGGCTTTCGCCGCTTCGTGCATCGAAGCCTTCAACGTCAAATGCGGCGGCCCGCAGTCGGAGGCCAAGAGTCTTTCGGGCGGCAACCTGCAGAAGTTCATCGTCGGCCGCGAAATCATGCAACAGCCCAAGGTGCTCGTCGTCGCGCAGCCTACGTGGGGTGTAGATGTGGGTGCGGCCGCATTCATTCGGCAGAAGATCATCGACCTGCGCAACGAGGGGGTGGCGATACTCGTGCTGTCGGAAGAGCTCGACGAGTTGTTCGAAGTGAGCGATCGCCTGGCGGTCATCGCCAAGGGTCGCCTGTCGCCGGCCAAACCGATCAAGGAAACCAATGTCGAGGAAATCGGCGTATGGATGAGCGGGATGTGGCCGGATGCCGGCGACCCGGCCCATTTCGCGCCGGAGGCGAGTGAGGCCGGCGCGCGAGGCGAAGCCGAGCGAAGGCCCGAAGGGCGCGCCGCCGGCCGACCGAGTTCACCCGACACGCCGAGTTCGCCAACTGCACAGGGGACACAAGGAGGGTAGAGCCATGCGGCTCAAGCTTGAAACGCGCGCGGAGCCATCGCGCCTGATGGGTTATCTGTCGCCGCTGTTCGCGGCGATGCTGACCGTGATCGCCGGATTCATCCTGTTTTCGGCGCTGGGCAAGAATCCGCTGCAGGCGTTCTACACCTTTTTCATCTATCCGGTCCACGATCTCAACGGCTTTGCCGAGCTGCTGCTCAAGGCCTCTCCGCTGATGCTGATCGCCGTCGGCCTGGCGTGCGGGTATCGCGCGAACGTCTGGAACATCGGCGCCGAAGGTCAGCTCGTGCTCGGCGCCATCTTTGCGGGCGGAGTCGCGCTGTATTTCCACGGCAGTGAAAGCGGCTTGATCCTGCCCACGATGGTCGTCGCCGGCGCGATCGGCGGCATGCTGTGGGCGGCGATCCCGGCGCTGCTGCGCACCCGCTTCAACACCAACGAGATCCTGGTGAGCCTGATGCTGGTTTACGTCGCCAATTTCCTGTTGAGCTGGCTGGTGCACGAGCCGTGGCGCGATCCGGAAGGATTCAACTTCCCGCAGAGCAAGCAGTTCACCGAGGCGGCCTTGTATCCGATACTGCTCCCGGGAACGCGACTCAATGTCGGCTTCCTGATCTCGCTCGCTTCCAGATGCGGGTGGCCGGGCTCGCCGACGCCGCCGCGCGATACGCCGGCTTCAATGCCCACCGGATGATCTGGCTCGGCTTGCTCCTGGGCGGCGCGGCGGCAGGCATTGCTGGCATGGGCGAAGTCGCGGGCCCGATCGGCCAGCTGCTGCCGTCGGTGTCGCCGGGCTACGGCTTTGCTGCGATCATCGTCGCTTTTGTCGGCCGGCTGCATCCGATCGGTATCCTGCTCGCGAGCTTGTTGATGTCGCTGCTCTATCTGGGCGGCGAAGCGGCGCAGATGGGCCTGCAACTGCCTTCCGCGATGACCGGATTGTTTCAGGGCATGCTTTTGTTCTTCCTCCTCGGCTCCGACGTGTTCATCAACTACCGCGTCAGGGTAGTCCGCCCGCCGAAGGTGCAGGTGCAGCTCGCGCAGGCAACGGCATGATGGACACGCTCATTCCGATCCTGGTCGCGGCCGTTGCCGCCGGCACGCCGATGGTTTTCGCAGCACTCGGCGAGCTCGTCACCGAGAAATCCGGCGTGCTCAATCTCGGTGTCGAAGGCATGATGCTGATGGGCGCCGTCACGGGATTCGCGGTCGCGTCGCAGACCGGAAATCCGTGGGTCGGCACGTTGGCGGGGATGGTGGCCGGCGCGGCGATGGCGCTCATCTTCGCCGTGCTTACGCTGAACCTGATGGCGAATCAGGTTGCCTCGGGACTTGCGCTCACCCTCTTCGGCGTCGGCCTCTCCGCGTTTCTCGGCAAGCCCTACGAGAGCGTGTCGCTTACCGTCGCACCGCCGCCGGCGATTCCCCTGCTCGCGGAGATTCCCGTGCTCGGGCCGCTGCTGTTCAAGTATCACGTGCTGGTGTATGTCTCGTGGGCGCTGTTCGCGGTGATCGCGTGGTTCCTCTACCGGAGCCGCGCCGGATTGGTGCTGCGCTCGATCGGCGAGTCGCCCGAGTCGGCGCATGCGATCGGCTACCCGGTGATCCGCATACGCTATCTCGCCACGCTCTTCGGCGGCGCGATGGCCGGACTGGGCGGAGCGTACCTTTCCGAGTTCTACGCGCCGCTCTGGGTGGAAGGCATGACTGCCGGTCGCGGCTGGATCGCGCTCGCACTGGTCGTGTTCGCGACGTGGCGTCCGGCGCGCGTGATGATCGGCGCCTATCTGTTCGGCGGCGTCACTATCGCGCAGTTTTTCGCACAGGGAGCGGGGATCGCGATCGCGTCGCAATTCCTCTCATCGCTGCCGTACCTGGCGACGATCGTCGTGCTGGTCTTCATCTCGCGCAATCTCGCCACGATCCGGCTCAACGCGCCGGTGTCGCTCGCCAAGTCGTATCGGCCCGATTGACCCAAGGAGTGCTTATCGAAGAAAAAGCGAGCGTCATCATCGCAACTCTAAGCGTGCCCCGTCGTGACCCGGACGGGGCGTCCGCGACTCAAGCGAACCGGGCGTGCAGACCGTTCATCGAGGAGAATGAGCATGAAACCAAGCAGTCAACCAAGCAGTCGCGTCACCCGCTGGGCACTGGGCCTGGCGGCAGGAGCCGTATTGGCGGCTGGAGCAGCTCTCGCCCAGGCGCCGCTGAAAGTCGGCTTTGTCTACGTGAGCCCCGTGGGGGACGCGGGCTGGACGTACCAGCACGACCAGGGTCGCAAGGAAATGGAGAAGGCGCTCTCCGGCAAGGTGGAAACCAAATTCGTCGAGAACGTGCCCGAAGGCGCCGATGCGGAGCGCGTCATCCGCGAGCTCGCCTCCAGCGGGAACAAGCTCATCTTCACGACGTCGTTCGGTTACATGAATCCGACCATCAAGGTCGCGGCGCAGTTTCCGAACAGCGTTTTCGAGCATGCGACCGGCTACAAGACGGCGAAGAATGTCGGCATCTACAACGCGCGCTTCTACGAGGGCCGGTACCTGTGCGGCGTGATCGCCGGCAAGATGACCAAGAGCAACGTCGCGGGCTACGTCGCCGCGTTCCCGATCCCCGAAGTGGTCCAGGGAATCAACGCCTTCACGCAAGGGATGCGCAGCGTCAATCCCAAGGCGGAGTTGAAGGTGATCTGGACGAACTCCTGGTACGACCCGGGGCGTGAGCGCGAAGCGGCAAACACGCTGATCTCGCAGGGGGCGGACGTCGTCACGCATCACACCGACTCGACCGCCGTCGTGCAAGCGGCGGAGGAGAAGGGCAAGTACGCGTTCGGCTATCACTCCGACATGTCCAAATACGGAGCGCACGCGCATCTGACCGCGACCACCCATCAGTGGGGCGCCTATTACACCAAGATCGCGCAGGAAGTGATCGCCGGCAACTGGAAGCCGGCGAGCGTCTGGGGCGGCCTCAAGGACGGCATGATCAAGCTCGCGCCTCTCAACTCCGCGGTCCCGAAGGACGTTGCAACCCTGGTGGCCGCGAAGGAGAAGGACATCGTCGCCGGCAAGCTGCATCCGTTTCAGGGCCCGGTGAAGGACAACAGCGGCAAGGAACGCGTCGCCGCCGGCAAGACGATGAGTGACGACGAGATGCAGAAGATGGACTTCTACGTCGAAGGGGTACAGGGCAGCCTGCCGAAGAAGTAATCCGACAGGCATTTACGTCGACCCGGATAACTGCGCGGGGCCCGGTCTCCGGCTTCGCGGCCGTCGACCCGGAGGATCGGCCGCGCCCCGCGCGCGAAAAACAGAAACAAGGCAATGCTCGATGGAAGCGTACGTTCTCGACTGGCTGAACCTCTTGGTGCGCTGGCTGCATTTCATTGCCGGCATCGCGTGGATCGGCGCGTCGTTCTACTTCGTGATGCTGGACAATTCGCTGTCGCGCCCGAAGAAGCCGGAGGACGCCGGGCGCGGCGTGTCCGGAGAGCTGTGGGCGGTGCACGGCGGCGGGTTCTACTGCAGCCAGAAGTATCTCACCGGCCCGAAGGGCGAACCGCTGTCGGAGAACCTCCACTGGTCGAAGTGGGAAGCCTACACGACATGGCTTTCCGGCGTGGCATTGCTGGCGCTCATCTACTGGTGGGGTGCGAATTCCTATCTTATCGACAGGAACGTGCTGGCGCTCTCACCCGTTGCGGCCATCGCCATCAGCATCGCGTTTCTCGCCGGCGGCTGGATCGTCTACGACACGCTGTGTCGGGTGCTGGAGAAGAACGAGAACCTGCTCGTCGGGCT
>VBCS01000199.1 GCA_005888955.1 Betaproteobacteria bacterium | reverse complement strand
TGCAGATAGACGACGAGGTCCGGCGAGGGAGTCTGCGGCTTGAGATGCGTGTACATCTTGTCGTAGAGCACGAATTCGTCATCGCTCAAGTTCAACCGCGCGAACAGCGGGTCCTTGTCGAGCAGGAAGTCGGCGACGGTGGCGCGTCGGAACAGGTCGAGCTGGTTGAGCCCGCGGACCTGGTCGACCCGCTGAAACAGAAAATTGAGCTGGGTCGGCAGCGCGAAGCGCGGCATGTCCGCGTAGAACCGCGCGAGAAACGGATTCGCTTCCGGCGCTTCGAGCAGCGCATCGGCGTCGAGGTAATCGGCAAGCGCGCGGGCGAGGCTCGTCTTGCCGGCACCAATCGGCCCCTCGACGACGACGTAGCGGCACTTTTCGAGATCCATGGTCGCCGGCGTGACCTTAGCGCCAGACGGCGGTTCGCGTGCGGTCGATGCGCTGGCCGCGCACGCTGCGCAGCCACGTTCGGGCGGCGCCGCGACCGGGGATCGTTGCCGCAGGCGCGATGTCGAGCAGTGGACGCAGCACGAAGGCGCGCTCGTGCATGCGCGGATGCGGCACGATCAGGCGGGACTGCGAAAGACGGCGCCGCCCGAAGAGCAGCAGATCGAGGTCGAGCAAGCGCGGCGCGTTGCGCCGCTCGCCCCGCTGCCGCCGCCGGCCGTGCCGGCGCTCGATGGCGCGCAAGTGCCGCAGCACTGCGCCGGGCGCGAGTGCGGTGCGTAACGCCGCGACCGCGTTGACATAGTCCGGTTGCGGCTCGCCGGCTCCCACCGGGGCCGTCAGGTAATTGCCGGACGCCGCGACGAGTTGCGTGCGCGGCAGGCGCGCGAGCTCGGTCAAGGCGCGCGCCAGCCGCCGGCGCGGGTGGCCGAGATTGCTGCCGAGCCCGATGTACGCGACGCTTGCCATTACGCTCCTCAGTGCTCGGATGGCGCCGGCGGCCCCGGTACGTCCGCGGGCGCCGCTTTGCGTTTGCGCCCGCGACCGCGCGAGCGCCGGTGTTTCTTTGGCGCCTCGTCGGGACGGAGCATGCGTTCGCGCTCGTCGCTGTCCGCGCGCTGGAAGCGTTCCCACCAGTCGGCGAGCTCAACGGGAATCTCGCCGCTGTGGCCGCGCAGCCAGAGAAAATCGTATCCGGCGCGGAAGCGCGGATGCTCGAGCAATCGGAACGGCCGCTGGCCGGCGCGCTGTTCGAACCGCGGCTGTAGCGCCCAGGTTTCCTTGATCGTCGCTTCGAAACGACGGGGGATCGCGAGTCGCTCCGCCTGCTGCGCCAGCACGGCGTCCATTGCGGCGAACAGCGCGGGCATCGGCCGCTCGCCTTTCGCCTTCGCCGCGTTCCAGCTTGCCAGCACCTCGTGCCAAAGCAGCGTCGCGAACAGAAAGGCCGAAGTCACCGGCTTGCCGGTCCGCACGCGCTCGTCGGTGCTGGCGAGCGCGAGCTCGATAAACCGCGGGCCCAGCGGTTGCTCGAGGATCACGTCGAGCAGCGGCAGCACGCCGTGATGCAGGCCGTGCCGGCGCAGGCTCTTGAGCGACTCGACGGCGTGGCCGGACAGCAGGAGCTTTTCCATCTCGTCGAATACCCGCGCTGGCGGAAGGTTGTGGATCAGCGGCGCCAGCCTCGGAATCGGGGCTGCGGTCTTTTTCTCGATGTCGATGCCGAGCTTTGCGGCGAGCCTGACCGCGCGCAGCATGCGCACGGGATCCTCGCGAAAGCGCGTGACCGGGTCACCGATCAGACGCAGCTTTTTCGCCTTGACGTCGGCCACGCCGCCGACATAATCCCATACGCTTTCGGTCGCGGGATCGAAATACAGGGCGTTGATCGTGAAGTCGCGGCGCACCGCGTCTTCGGCCTGGACGCCGAAAACGTTGTCGGAGAGGAGCCTTCCGTGCTCGTCCGCGGTGTCGTCGCCGACCTGTTTGCCGCGGAACGTCGAAACCTCGACCGTTTCCGGGCCGGCAAGGACGTGCACCAGCCGAAAGCGCCGGCCGATGATGAAGGCGCGGCGGAACAGCGGCTTGATCTGTTCGGGCGTCGCGTCGGTAGCGATGTCGAAGTCCTTCGGCGTGATCCCGAGCAAGAGATCGCGCACCGCGCCGCCGACGATAAATGCCTTGAAACCTGCCTGCTGCAGTTTGCGCGTCACATCGATCGCCGCGCGCGAAAGTTGGCTGCGGCGCACCGGATGCGCGTCGGGGCCGAATAGGCGCGGCGATGGAGCGGGCCTGCCGGGGATCAAGCGCGCGAGGAAGCGGCGGATCACCGTTCTATGAAGTCGCGAAGCGACTGAGCATGTTCCCTGTCCCAACGGCAAAAGGAGATAAGGGTGAGTGGCGGCCGGACCAGGGCGACGTGAGCGGAACGCGTGCGCGGAAGTGCTGCAAGAGGGGCGCGATCCAAAGTGACTGAGTTGGTTCGGACCGGGCGTGAATGATAGCACGTCGCGCGCGCCCGTCGCCGCGCAAGGCGCTCGCGACGGTTCTCTCGTGGCAGGAACGTCGGGAATCGAGGATAATTCGCGGTTTCTGCTGTTTCCCACGCAAGCTCCCGCCGCATTGGAAGGAGATTCCATGCCCGCCTACCAGCACGTCACGGTCCCGACCGGGGGCCAAAAGATTACGGTCAAACCGAATTTCAGCCTCGAGGTTCCCGACCAGCCGATCGTTCCGTATATCGAAGGCGACGGCACCGGTGTCGACATCACGCCGGTCATGATCAAGGTCGTCGATGCGGCGGTGGCGAAGGCCTACGGCGGCAAGCGGAAGATTCACTGGATGGAAATCTATGCCGGCGAGAAGTCGACCAAGGTCTACGGCGCCGACGTGTGGCTCCCGGACGAGACGCTCTCGATCCTCAAGGATTACGTCGTGTCGATCAAGGGTCCGCTGACGACGCCGGTAGGTGGAGGCATCCGCAGTCTCAACGTCGCGCTGCGGCAGCAGCTCGACCTCTATGTATGCCTGCGGCCGATACAGTATTTCAACGGCGTGCCCAGCCCGGTCAAGGCGCCGGAGAAGGTGAATATGGTGATCTTTCGCGAGAACTCCGAAGACATCTACGCCGGCATCGAATGGGCGGCCGAATCGGACGGCGCGAGGAAGGTCATCAACTTCCTGGTGAAGGACATGGGCGTCAAGAAGATCCGCTTCCCGGAGAGCTCGGGCATCGGCATCAAGCCGGTGTCGCGTCAGGGCACCGAACGGCTGGTGCGCAAGGCGATCCAGTACGCGATCGACAACGACCGCCCATCGTTGACGCTGGTGCACAAGGGCAACATCATGAAATTCACCGAGGGCGGGTTCCGCGACTGGGGCTATGCACTGGCGCAGAAGGAGTTCGGAGCGCAGCCGATCGACGGCGGCCCCTGGTGCAAGTTCAAGAGCCCGAAGACCGGCCGCGACATCACGGTCAAGGACGCGATCGCCGATGCCTTCCTGCAACAGATCATGCTTCGCCCCGAGGAGTACAGCGTCATCGCGACGCTGAACCTGAACGGCGATTACATCTCGGATGCGCTTGCCGCGCAGGTCGGCGGCATCGGCATCGCCCCGGGCGCCAACATGTCCGATTCGGTGGCGATGTTCGAGGCGACCCACGGCACGGCGCCCAAATATGCGGGCAAGGATTACGTCAACCCCGGTTCGGAAATTCTCTCGGCGGAAATGATGCTCGTGCACATGGGTTGGAAGGAGGCGGCGCAGCTGATCGTCAAGAGCCTGGAAAAAGCGATCGCGGAGAAAGTTGTGACCTACGACTTCGCCCGGCTGATGCCGGGCGCGACACAGGTGTCGTGCTCCGGCTTTGGCGCCGCAATGATCGAGAGGATGTGACGC
>VBCS01000200.1 GCA_005888955.1 Betaproteobacteria bacterium | reverse complement strand
CTGAGCGTCCTCCTGCTAGTGCGCCCACGGAACGGGTCCCACGCCCTTCTCGTCGATCGTCTGTCCGCGCGCGAAGCGCTCGAGCGTGAACGCAGCGTTCTTCGGATGCGGCTCGCCGCGCGCGATGGTGTACGCATGCAGCCAACCCGATGCCGGCGTGGCTTTGAATCCGCCGTAGCACCAGCCGCCGGTCATCGTCAGCCCCTTGACCGGCAGCATGCCGATGATCGGGCTGCCGTCCATCGTCATGTCGCACACGCCGCCCCAGGTGCGCATGACCTTCAGGCGGCCGAAGCTCGGGAACAGCGCGAGGCACGCGCTGACGACGTGCTCGATGACCGGCAGGTTGCCGCGCTGCGAATACGAGTTGCAGAAGTCGAGGTCGCCGCCCATCACCAGCTCGCCCTTGTCGGACTGGCTGATGTAGAAGTGCACCGCGCCCGAGGTGACGACGGTGTCGAGCACCGGCTTCACGGGGTCCGACACGAGCGCCTGCAGCGCGTGCGATTCGAGCGGGAGCCTGAGTCCCGCCATCGCCGCGAGGCGGCCGGAGTGCCCGGCGACTGCGAGCCCGACCTTGCCCGTCTCGATGAAGCCCTGCGTCGTCTCGACGCCGGCGACCGCGCCGTTCGCGATCCGAATGCCGGTGACTTCGCATTGCTGGATGATGTCGACGCCGCGGGCATCCGCCGCGCGGGCGTAGCCCCAGGCGACGGCGTCGTGCCGCACCGTCCCGCCGCGCGGCTGCAACAGCCCGCCGTGGATCGGGAAGCGGGCGTCGGACGAGCAGTCGAGATTGGGAATCCGCTGCGCGATCTCGTCGCGGGAGACGAACGTCGCGTCGATCCCGTTCAGGCGCATCGCATTGCCGCGGCGCATGGCGGTGTCGACGTCGGCCGGCGAGTGGACGAGATTCAGCACTCCGCGCGCGCTGTACATCACGTTAAAGTTGAGATCCTGCGATAGCGTTTCCCACAGCTTGAGCGAGAGCTCGTAGAAATGCGCGTTCGGGTCGAGATGGTAGTTCGAACGCACGATCGTCGTGTTGCGGCCCGTGTTGCCGCCGCCGAGATAACCTTTCTCCAGCACGGCAACCTTGGTGAGCCCGTGCTCCTTCGCAAGGTAGTACGCGGTCGCGAGGCCGTGCCCGCCGCCGCCGACGATGACGACGTCGTAGCGCCGCTTCGGCCGTGGGCTCTTCCATGCCAGCGGCCAGCGCTCGTGGTACGAGAGCGCGTTGCGGGCGAGCGAGAGGATCGAGTACTTCACGCGGGGCAGGGAGGTGGATGACCGGCGGAACGCTGTTGCTCGCGCACCGGATCGCTTATTCTAGCGACCCTGGGGAGCGTCGGCCATGCCCGGCCGAGGCGACAATTTGCGATAACCCGGTTGGAGGAAGACGACATGAGAATCGGCAAAGGGTGGCTTGGATTGAGTGCGATCGCCGCGCTCGCGCTGGCGGCGGCCGGCCCCGCGTGGACGCAGACCGACACAATCGCGAGCGTCAAGCAGAAGGGCAAAGTCGTCGTCGGCGTCAAAGCCGACTATAAGCCCTTCGGCTACACGGATCCTTCGGGCAAGATCGTGGGCCTCGAAGTCGACCTGGCCGATGACGTCGCGAAGCGTCTCGGCGTGCAGATCGAGCTCGTGCCCGTGATTGCGGCGAACCGGATGGAATTCCTGAAGCAGGGCCGGATCGACCTGATGATCGCGACCATGGCCTACAAGCCCGATCGCGCCGAGGTGATCGGCATTCCCGAGCCGTTCTATTACGCGGGCGCGGCGAACGTGTTCGCGAAGAAGAGCTCCGGCCTCAAGGCCTGGGCCGACCTGAAGGGCAAGCCTGTGTGCGCGATCCAGGGCGCCTACTACAACCGGCGCACCGGCGAAGAATTCGGCGCCAATCTCGTCGTGTTCAAGGGTGTGACCGAAGCCATGGCGGCGCTCGAGGCCGGGAACTGCGTCGGCGTCGTGTTCGACACCACGTTTTTCGCCGGGATCATGGGCGACGCCAAGTGGGCCGACTACGCGATGGTGCTGCCGTCGATCGATCCCGAACCGTGGGGTGTGGGCGTGCGCAAGGACGATCCAAAGTTCGCCGCGTATATGAGCGGCGTGATCAAAGACTGGCACAAGACGGGTTACCTGCTCGCGCTCGAGAAGAAGTGGGGCATCCCGCAGTCGCCGTACCTGGTCGAGCAGCAGGCCAAGTTCAAGTAACCGTGTCGTGCGCGGGACACGAGCCGGGGCCGCGGCATGGATGACGTCGCGGCCTGGTTCCTCGCGCTGTACAAAACGACCGGTATCAAGCTGACGATCTTCTACGACGGCTACGACCGCGCGCGTTTTTTCCAGGGTTTCGTCACCACCGTCAAGCTGTCCGCGTATTGCCTCGTCCTGAGTTTGGTCCTCGGTGCACTGGCTGCGTGGCTCACCGGCTCGCACGTGGCGGTCGTGCGCCGCGCCGTGACCGGCTTCGTCGCGTTGTTCCGCAACACGCCGCCGCTGGTCCAGCTCTACTTTTTCTACTTCGCGCTGGGTCCGCTCGTGCCGAAGGTCGACGGCGCGCCGTTGCTGGGCTCGTTCGGCTGGGCCGTGGTGTCGCTGACGCTGCTCGAGACCGCGTTCGCGGCGGAGATCTATCGCGCCGGCATCGAGGCGGTGCCGAAGGCGATGGTCGAGGCCGCCGCGTCGCTCGGTTATTCGCGCTGGCAGATCTACCGGCTGATCATGCTGCCGCTCGCGCTGCGTGCGACGATGCCGGCGATGACCAACAATCTCGTGAACCTAGTGAAGACGACAACGCTCGCCTACGCGATCGCCGTACCGGAGCTGGTTTACATGTCGGCGCAGATCTGGTCGGAGCAGGTGAACGTGCCCGAGATGATGGTCGTCCTGCTCATCTGTTATGTCGCGATCGTCGGCCTCATCAACCAGGGCATGCAGTGGCTCGAGCATCGGCTTCGCGTGCCGGGGTTCGGGCAGTGACCGGTCGCGCCGGTTCTCTGGCCGTCCTGCCGCCGCCGCGGGTCCGCGCATCGTCCCGCGGGGCGCTCGACCGATCGAGCGGGGCGGTAGTGCTCACCTCACGCGCGGGCGTTGCGCTGCTGGCCGCGTTTGTCGCGTCGATCGTCGTGGCGCAGGTGCAGGCGATTCCGGGCCAACCGTCGGTTGTCGAGTTGCTCGTCAAATGGACGCCGTTGCTGGCCAAGGGGTTCCTGTTCAATCTGCTGATCAGTTTTTTCGCGATGCTCGTCGGCACGCTCGCCGGCGTGCTGCTCGGCTCTGCACGAATTTCGCCGCGCCCGCCCGTCCGCGGCATGTCGTGGATCGTCGTCCAGTTTTTCCGCAATGCGCCCTGGCTGGTGCTGCTGTTCTTCGTGATGTTCCTGCTGCCGTTCGAGTTCCATGTCGGCGGGACGACGATTCCCTTTCCGGACTGGATCAAGGCGACGCTGGGGCTCGCGCTGCCCATCATGGCGAACGTCGCCGAGATTCTTCGCGGCGCCGTGCAATCGATCCCTACCGCGCAGTGGGATGCCGCGCGCTCGCTCGCGTTCTCGCGCCGGCAAACGCTGTGGAAGATCATTCTGCCGCAGTGCGTGAAGCGGATGCTGCCCCCATGGATGAACTGGTACGCGATCCTGACGATGGCGACGACGCTGGCGTCGATCGTCGGCGTGAGCGAGGTGATGACGCTCACGCTGCGGATCACCAACGCGGAGGGCCGTACCGACCTGCTGATCCCGATCTACAGCTACGTGCTGTTGTGGTTCTTCGTATACTGCTGGCCGATCTCGCTCATGACCCGCCGGCTCGAGGCCCGGTACGAGGTGCGCTGATGGATCTCGAGGCCTTCCTGCGCGACCACGGCATCATCGCGACCCGCCATTCGCACCCGCCGGTGATGACGGTCGAGGAGTCGGAGCGGCTCGTGCCGAAGCTCCCCGGTGCCAAGACGAAGAACCTGTTCCTGCGCGACAAGAAGGGCGCACGGCATTTCCTCGTGACGGTCCCGCATGATCTGCCGGTCGACCTGAATGCGCTCGGATCGGCGCTCGATGCCGACCGCCTCGGCTTCGCGTCGCTGGAGCGGCTCGCGAAGCACCTCGGGATTATGCCCGGGTCGGTGAGCCTGCTGGCACTGGTCAACGACGCCGCCGCCGCAGTCGAGTTCGTGATCGACCGCACGCTGTGGGACGCGCCTGCGGTGCAGGCGCATCCGCTCGTCAACGACGCGACGATGGTGATCCCGCACGCGGACCTTGAGCGCTTTCTTGCGGCAACGGGGCACGCGCCGCGGGTGCTCGAGCTCGTCCGGCTGGTCGACGTGCACAAGTCGTTCGGAACCGTCGAGGTGCTGTGCGGCATCTCGCTCGACGTCGGCAAGGGCGAGGCCATCTGCATCATCGGGCCGTCCGGCTCGGGGAAATCGACACTGCTCCGCTGTATCAACGGCCTAGTCGGCATTGACCGCGGCGAGATCCATGTCGGCCCGCACGCCGTCCACCGACTGCACAAGGACGCCGAGATGGTCGCGTTGCGCAAGGACGTATCGATCGTCTTTCAACAATACAACCTGTTCCCGCACCGGACGGCGCTCGAGAACGTGATGATGGCGCCGGTCGACGTGCTGAAGCAGCCGAAGGTGGAGGTCGAGGAGCGCGCGTACTCGCTGCTCGCGAAAGTGCGGCTGACGGGAAAGGAAAAGAATTATCCCGGCGAACTCTCGGGCGGGGAGCAGCAGCGTGTGGCGATCGCGCGGGCGCTCGCGATGCGGCCGCAGGTGATGCTGTTTGACGAGGTCACCGCCGCGCTCGACCCCGAGACGCGCAAGGAGGTGCTGGTGACGATCCGACAGCTGATCGACGAGGGCATGACGTCGATCCTGGTCACGCACGAGATGGCATTCGCGCGCGAGATCGCGCAGCATGTCTATTTCACCGACCAGGGCCTTATCGTCGAGCATGGCCCCCCGGCGCGGCTGTTCGGCGATCCGCAGAAGATGCGCACGCGCGCGTTCCTGGAGCAAGTCCTGTAATGAAGACCCACACCCGAGCCGCCGTCATCGGCGGCGGCGTCGTCGGCGCCTCCGTCTTGTACCACCTCGCGCGGGCCGGCTGGACCGACGTCGTTCTGATCGAACGCGACGAGTTGACGTCGGGCTCGACGTGGCACGCGGCGGGTGGCATGCACACGCTTAACGGCGATCCGAACGTCGCGAAGCTGCAGAAGTACACGATCGAGCTTTATCGCGAAATCGAGGAAGCGTCCGGCCAGTCGTGCAGTATCCACATCACCGGCGGCGTCGACCTTGCCGGCACGCCCGAGCGGATGGACTTTCTGAAGGTTGCGTCCGCACGCGCTCGCTACCTCGGGCTCGGTATGGAGCTCATCTCGGTCGACGAGGCCGCGCGGATCTTCCCGCTGATGGACAAGCGGCAGTTCATCGGCGCGCTGTACAACCCGCTCGAGGGCCATGTCGATCCCGCCGGCGTGACTCAGGCATATGCAAAGGCCGCGCGCAATCTCGGCGCCGAAGTCTATCGCTTCACGCGCGTCACGGATCTGAAGCAACGCCCCGACGGTTCGTGGGACGTGATCACCGACAAGGGCAATCTCGTGGCGGAGCACGTCGTCAACGCGGCGGGACTCTGGGCGCGCGAGGTCGGACGGTTTGCCGGCCTCGAGTTGCCGGTGCTCGCGATGGAGCACCAGTACCTTATCACCGGCGAGATCGCCGAAGTCGTCGCGTCGCCGCAGGAGGTGCTGCACGCCATCGACTTCGAGGGCGAGATCTACATGCGCCAGGAAGGGAAGGGCATGCTGATCGGCACCTACGAGAAGGCGGGAGTGCCGTGGGCCGAGCGCCAGACGCCGTGGAATTTCACGCACGAGCTGCTGCCGCCCGATCTCGACCGGATCGCGGGCAGCCTCGAGGTTGGGTTCCGGCACTTCCCCGCGCTCGAGCGCGCCGGCATCAAGAAGATCGTCAACGGCCCGTTCACGTTCGCCCCCGATGGCAATCCCATCGTCGGACCGATCCGCGGCCTGCGCAATTACTGGGTCGCGTGTGGCGTGATGGCAGGATTCAGCCAGGGGGGTGGCGTCGGACACGCGCTGTCGAACTGGATGGTGCACGGCGATCCCGGCTTCGACGTCTGGGCGATGGACGTCGCGCGCTTCGGCGACTGGGCGACGATGGCGTACACGAACGCCAAGGTGCGCGAGAATTACTCGCGGCGGTTCCGCATCCGCTTCCCGAACGAGGAGCTGCCGGCCGCGCGGCCGCTGCGGATGACGCCGGTGTACGACCGCCTGAAGGCGAGAGGCGCGATCTTCGGCGCCGCATATGGGCTCGAGCACGCGCTCTGGTTCGCGCCGAAAGGGACCGAGGCGCGCGAAGACGTCACGTATCGCCGCTCGAACGCGCACGGGCCGGTCGGCGACGAATGCCGCGCGGTGCGCAACGCGGTAGGCCTCTCCGAAATCTCGAGCTTCGCGAAGTACGAGGTGACCGGTCCGGGCGCCGGTGCCTGGCTCGAACGGATCCTCGCGAACAAGCTGCCGCGCGAAGGCCGGTTGACGTTGTCGCCGATGCTGAACGACAACGGCAGGCTGATCGGTGACTTCACGGTCGGCAACGCAGGCCGCGACCGCTTCTTCGTCTTCGGTTCCGGCATCGCCGAGCAGTACCACATGCGCTGGTTCGAGGCGCATCCGCCGCCGACAGGTGCGGCGATCCGCTCGCTGCGGACGGAGTTGCTGGGCCTCGGTATCGCCGGACCGAAATCGCGCGCGCTCCTCGCGCGCATCTGCCGTGACGACGTGTCGAACGCGGCGCTGCCGTTCCTGTCGTTCCGGGCGCTGGAAGTTGCGATGCTGCCCGCACGCATCGGGCGCATCTCGTTCACCGGCGAGCTCGGTTACGAGATCTGGGTGCCGGCGGATTGCCAGCTCGCGCTCTACGACGCGCTCGTGTCCGCGGGCGCTGACCTCGGGCTCGCGCATTTCGGCGCGCGCGCTCTCAATTCATTGCGCCTGGAGAAGAGCTTCGGCAACTGGGCGCGCGAATATCGGCCGCTGTATACACCAGGGGAAGCGGGGCTGGATCGCTTCGTCGACGTCACCAAACCGCACTTCACCGGCCGCGACGCGGTGCTGCGCGATCGCGCATCGGGGCCGGCGCGGCGGCTCGTCACGTTCGTCGTCGACGCCGATGACGCCGACGCGATCGGCGACGAGCCGGTGCGGCATGACGGCGAGGTCGTGGGCTGGATCACGTCGGGCGGCCACGGGCATTGCGTCGGGAAATCGATCGCGCTCGGCTACGTCCCGGCGGCGCTCGCAACCGTCGCGAGCGGCTTCGAACTCGAGATCCTCGGCGAGCGCCGCGCGGCGTCGCTCGCGCGCGAGCCGCTTCTCGACCCGCAGGGCGAGCGCATGCGGAGGGGGTAACGCCGGTCCACGTCGCCATCGATCTCGCGCGAGCGTTGCCATCGGTGCGTGCGCGCCGGCGCCCCCCTTCCCCCTGCTTCAAAAATTGCTATCGCCTGCGATTCGGTGAACCGAGACTTTTTCACCCGACTCCCCTCCGGCGGAAAATCCCAGAAAAAGTCCAGTTCATGATGTCTATCGAAGAAGGAAAACTCATTTATACGGATTGGGAAATAGACCTGACTGGGTCGAATTGGACGCTATTGGATTCGAGGCGCCTGGCGGATGGGGTGGGATTCGAACCCACGAAGGACTTGCGCCCCTGCCGGTTTTCAAGACCGGTGCCTTCAACCGCTCGGCCACCCATCCGATTGCTGCTAACCAGAGTTCCGGCCGCTTGAGATCATAGCATTGGCCCCAATCTAGCCGGCTGCGAGCCGTGGCTTTTCGCCGGGGAACTTGGGGTATTTCTGCTAGTCTAAAGCGGTCGACAAGGACAGCTTTTGTCCGCTAAAGGAAACCCATATGGAACCCGAACTCAGACCGGTCCCGAACGATTCTCGATCGCGCTGGACGATGCCGACGCCGAGCGTCGAGCAAGTCGCCGTCGCCCCGAACCAGGTGCTGCGCAATACGTACTGGCTGCTCGCGCTGTCGATGCTGCCGACCGTTGCCGGCGCGTTTGTCGGCATGTCGCTCAACTTCGCCGCGTACTTTCACGCCTCGCCCATCATGGCGCCGCTGCTGATGTTCGGCGCGATGATCGGCTCGCTGTTCGTCGTCGCGGCGCTGCGCAACACGGGTTGGGGCGTGGTCGCCGTGTTCGGCTTCACGTTCATCGCGGGCCTGATGCTCGCTCCGACGCTGCAGTTCGCCGCCGGCTTGAAGAACGGCGGACAGCTCGTCGCGCTCGCCGGCGGGATGACCGCAGCCGTGTTC
>VBCS01000198.1 GCA_005888955.1 Betaproteobacteria bacterium | reverse complement strand
CCCGGATCCGCGGGCGCAGTAGCGCGGCGCTGACCCTCGCTTGCCACCGCATGGCCCGCCTCGCATACTGGGCGGGCCATGCCCGCTCCCGCCGCGACGACCGACGAAGAACTGATGCTCGCGTACGCTGCCGGCGATGCCGCGGCGTTCGATGCACTCTACGCCCGCCACAAGGGGGGCGTGTACCGCTATCTGTTGCGGCAGTGCCGCCAGGGCGGTATCGCCGACGAACTCTTTCAGGACGTATGGATGAACCTGATCCGGGCCCGCGCGAGCTACGCGCCCACTGCCAAGTTCACGACGTGGCTCTACCGCCTGGCGCATAACCGGCTGGTCGACCACTACCGCGCCAGCGCGCATCTGACGCTCGTCTCCGCCGACGACGAGGCGCATGAGGAAACCGTCGCCGCGCTGCCCGGCGCGCGCAGTGACCAACCGCAGGTTCGCGCCGAGAACCGCGAGCTCGGCGAGCGCCTACGCGCCGCGGTCGCGGCGCTGCCGCCCGCGCAGCGCGAGGCGTTCCTGCTGCAGCAGGAGGGCGGCCTGTCGCTCGCCGAGATTGCGGACTTGACCGGCGTCGGAATAGAGACCGTGAAGAGCCGGCTGCGATATGCGCTCGCCAAGCTGCGCGGCGATCTCGTCGACCTCGACGACGGATTGCGGGAAAGTCTGGGATGAACGAGACCGAACGCGACCGCCGAGTCGACGCCGCATGGAGCGCGGCCAGTCGTGAAGAGCCGCCAGCGTCGCTCGACGCAGCGATTCGTGACGCGGCACGACGCGCGGTCGATGCGGCGCCTCGCCCCAAGCGCGACAAGCATTGGTGGTATCCGCTCGCGGCCGCCGCCACCGTGGCCGTGCTCGCGGTCGGCGTCATCCAGCTAACGCCGCCGGAACAAGTCACGCCGACCATCGTCGCCGACATGACCGTCGCGCCGCGCGAAGCGAACAAGGATGTCGCGCGACCGGTCGCGCCCGCCGACACGAAGATCGTCGAGCCATCCACTCCGATCAACGCAGCCGCGCCGCCGCCCGCAACACCGTCGCCCCCGGCTCAGGCATCGGCGCGGCGTGCTCAGATGGCGGCGTCGGGCAGTCTCGCCGGCGAGCGTGCTGAGGTGCCCACAACCGAAAGGGACACGCCGAAGCCGCCGCTGGCGGCGAAGCGAGAGCTCGCGGCGCAGGACAAGCTCGCGGGCGCCAAGTCCGACGCAGCGGCCGCGAACACCGTGGCGTCACCCTCCGCGGCGGTACCGGCGAACGTCGCGCCGCCACGCAGCGAGCCATTCCCGGCCGCCGCCGCGCCCGAGCCCCGACGCGAAGCCTACGCGGAGGAACGCAAACCCGCGCCGAATGCTCCGGCGGGAGCCCCAGCGCCGCAGGTCGCGCGTCCCGCCGCAGCGCCGAGCGAAGAAGCGCAAATGCGGAGTCGGGTCGCGATGGCGAAAGTCGCGACGACCGGCGAAGCCAAGGCGAAGGAAGGATCCGCGCGCAGCGTCGAGGAGTGGATCAAGCGCATCCGCGACCTGAAGAACGAGGGCCGGCTTGACGAGGCGGCGAAGGAGCTCGCGGCGTTTCGCAATGAGTACGGCGAGCGCGCCGACGCGCTGTTGCCCGCCGATCTGCGCGCGATGAAGGCGCAACCGGCGAAGTAGAGCCGAATTCATTCGGCCGCGACGGCCGGCGCTACGCTCCACGTGCGAATGAATTCGCACCTACGAAACCGCCAATGAGCCCGCTCGCTCCTACATCGGCCCGACGTATGCCGGCGTCGGTTGCGTGAAGTACGCGTGCAGGATGTGATAGACCATCAGGTAGTTCTTCTGCTGGAAGCTCGCGTGCGAGATGCCGGCCATCACGGACAGCTGCTTGTCCGGGTGCGGCAGCCGCTTGAAGAATTCGACGAGATCGTCGAAGGCCGCGATGCCATCGTACTGCCCGCGCAGGATGAGCGTGGGCATTGTGATCCTGAGCGGGTCGACGACCGGGAGCTTGGAGCACATGTCGATATAGGTGCCGTTGGGCATCGAGTCGTCGAGGGCGAGGATCGCATCCGCGAACGCATCGACGACGCGCGGCTCCGCCGTGTCTGGATGATCGCGCTGGAAAATCGAATGCACGAACGCGCGGTCGATCGGCCGGCGCTTGGTGGCGAGGAATTCCGGCAATTTCTTCCTGCGTTGCTCGAGCGTCGGCGCGCCTTTCCCGGTCCAGACGAACGCGTCGAGCGCCAGGCGTGACACGCGGTCCGGATGGCGCTGCGCAAAAAGTGCCGCGCGCAGCGCCCCCGACGAAATCCCGTAAACCATGAACGCGCGAACGCCGCGCGCGTGGAGGATGTACTCGGTCGCTGCAGCAAGATCGTACGCGCCGTCGGCGATGTCGCAATAAATGTCGCGCTCTTTGCCGGAGCGCCCGTAGCCTTCCATGTCGACGGTCCAGCAGACAAAACCGCGCTGCGCGAACCAGTCCATCACGGAGGATTCCGGCCGGCCGGGAACGACGAGATCGAAGGTCGGCTGCGAAGCCATCGACGAGCCGTGAACGAAAAGCACGGCCGGCTTGCCCTCCGGCGCATCGACGTATTTTTCCCAGAGAAACAGACGGACGTCGCCGTCGGGCGTTTGCTTCTGCGTCCAGTGCTCGACGCCCGTCACTTGTGTTGCTTTGTCCATCTCGCTTTAGGACTCCTTGGATGGTCCGGCTAGTCGATCTTCGCGCCGGTTTCGCGGATGACCCTTGCCCAGAGCTCCTTCTCAGAGCGGAAGAACGCCCCGAACTCGGCAGGAGTCGAGCCGACGATTTCGATGCCCGCGCTCGCCATGTAGGTCTTCACTTCGCTGGTCGCAAGCACTTGCGTGAGCTCGTGAAAGAGCTTGTCGATGATCGGCGCCGGCGTTCCTTTCGGCGCGAGCAGCCCCATCCAGACATAGGCTTCGTAGCCCGGCACGCCCGACTCCATCACGGTGGGCACGTCGGGGAGCTGCGGCGAGCGTTTCGCGCCGGTCACCGCCAGTGCCCGAAGCTTGCCCGCCTTGATGTGGCCCACCATGCCGGCTGTTCCCGGGATCGACACTTGCACCTGCCCGCCGAGCAGATCGGCCGTCGCCTGGCCGCTGCCGCGATACGGCACGTGATTCATCTTCATCCCGGTCATCGACGCGAGCAGCGCGACGAAGAGATGCTGGCCGCTGCCGTTACCCGAAGACGCGTAGTCGATCCGGCCCGGCCGCTCTTTCACGTACGCAACGAACTCCTGGAACGTCTTGACCGGCAGCGACGGATGGACGACGAGCACGCCGGGCTCGCGACCGATCAGCGAGATCGGCGCGAAGTCCTCGATCGGGTCATAGGGAAGCTTGGGATACAGCGTGGCGCTGATCGCATTGGTCTGCGACGCGAGCAGAAGCGTGTAGCCGTCTGGAGACGCCTTCGCCACGACGTCGGTGCCGATGGTCGCGCCCGCGCCGGGCTTGTTGTCGACGATCACCTGCTGGCCGAGCCGCTTCGAGAGCTCCTGCGCGATCACGCGCATCGGCCCGTCGACCGCGCCACCGGGCGAGAACGGCACGACGACGCGGATCGGGCGGGACGGATAATCCTGCGCCTGCGCGACCGCGAAGAGCGCGAGCGCGGCGATTCCAAGCGCGGCGAGCCATCGAGACCACGTGGCTCGTGGTCGACGACACCGCACGCTTGACCGATCGCGAGCGATCGCCTCGCTCACCGGATCACCTCGTCCGCACGCAGGAGCAGCGATCGAGGCACAGACACGCCGAGCGCCTTCGCCGTCTTCAGATTGATCCCGAGTTGGAACTTGGTCGGCTGCTCGACCGGAAGATCGGCGGGTTTCGCGCCGCGCAGCACCTTGTCGAGCAGGCGAAAAAGGCGCCCTGTATGGTCCGCCTCGTCTAATGTGTACGAGAGGAGCGCGCCGGCCTCGAGGAAATCCCTGCCGCCGACCACCGTCGGGAGCGCGTGCTTAAGCGCTGCGCGCATGACTGCGTCGTGTTTTGCGACGGACCACAAGTCGGCCCGTATGACCAGCGCCTGCGCCCCGCGTCGAGCGACCTCCGCGATCGCGTTCTCCAGCTCACCCGCCGCCGCGACTTCGATGAAGATCGGACTCAAGCCGAGCGAGCGATACGTCCGCTCGTTTTCGGCTTGCGATTTGCGGATGAAAGTGTTCTCGGGATTGATCAGCTCGCCGATACGCTGCGCGCCCGGCAACAGCTCGCGCAGCAGGGACAAGCGCTTCGCGTCCGTTTCCGGCGAGACGAGCGACAGGCCCGTGACATTACTGCCCGGGCGAGCGAGGCTCGCGACGAGTCCGGAGCCCACCGGATCCGCCGCCCCGTCGAAAATGATCGGGATGCTGCCTGTCGCACCCTTCGCGGCCAGCGTGGCGTCCGTGCCCTCCGTTACGATGATCTCGGGTTTGAGGCGAACCAGCTCTTGGGCCAACCCCGGGAGTAGCTCGAAACGGCCGCTGGCATAGCGAAAGTGGATGAGCAGGTTTTCTCCTTCGATCCAGCCCAGCTCGCGCGCAGGCAGCCAGAACTTGCGGGTCTCCGCTGGAGGAGACGGGTCGGTGGGAGTCAGCCATGCGATCTGCCGAATTTTCTGTTTCGGCTGTGCGCTTGCCGCGGACCATGGCGCGAGGAGCGCGCACGCCGCGACGCCGACGAAGCGCCTGCGTTCCATCATCGATCTTCTGAAGCGAAGGATGCGCCGATTGTACGCTCTAGCTTCGGAACGCTTAGCTGGGTCGACGCTCAGGCGGTCGCCCTTTGCCGCAGGAGCTTCTTGATCGGCGCGGGCAACGCGGCGCCGGCGACCTCCGCGAGCGGCAGCCACAACAGACCCGGCTCTTCGGCACGGCGCGGCCAGGTGTGCACGGCGCAGGGCTGAGGATGCAGCGTCAAGCGGAAGTGCGTGAAGCCGTGCTCGATCGCCGGCAGCGGCGACTCGAGCGCGACGTCGGCGGCGAAACGTGCTTTGCAATGCGCGACCACATCGGCGTCAGGTGCAAGCTCAGGCAAGCTCCACAGGCCGGCCCAGACGCCGATGGCCGGCCGTTTTTCCAGCAGCACTTCGTTGTGGCGCTCGAGCAGCAGCACCGAGACCGCACGCAGCGGCAATTCTCTCTTCGGCCGCGGCGCCGGCAGCGCACCGATGCGGCCGTCGCGCCGGGCGACGCAATCGCGCGCGACCGGGCACGCGTCGCAACGCGGCGATTGGCGCAAGCACACCGTCGCGCCGAGATCCATCAACGCTTGCGTATACGTTTCGATGTCGTCTTCCGGGAGCAACGACTCGGCGCGCTGCCAGAGAGCACGCTCGACCTTGGTGTCGCCGGGGAAGCCCGCGATGCCGGCATGGCGCGCGAGCACGCGCTTGACGTTGCCGTCGAGGATCGCGCCGCGTGCGCCGAACGCGAACGCCGCGATCGCCGCGGCCGTCGAGCGGCCGATGCCCGGCAACGCGGCGATCGCTGCCACGTCACGCGGAAATGCGCCGCCATGCTCGTCGACGATCGTCTTGGCCGCGCGATGCGCGAGATGCGCGCGGCGATAGTAGCCGAGCCCGCTCCAGAGCTCGAGCATGCGCTCGACCGGCGCCGCGGCGAGGCTCGCGACATCGGGAAAAGCGGCAAGGAAGCGCCGGTAATACGGAATCACGGTCGCGACCTGCGTTTGCTGCAGCATGATCTCGGAGAGCCAGACGCGATACGCATCGCGCGTATGCTGCCACGGCAGATCGTGACGGCCGCGTTCCTTCTGCCAGGCGATGAGCCGCGATGCGAACGGTCGAGGCGCTGCGCGCGTTGTCCGCGGCGGTTCTCGGTCCGCGGCGTGCGCGCGTTTCACGAAATTCTCAGCGCCTGCCGAGACGTTGGCGGGCCTTACCGGATGCTTCGGACGTCGGATACTTGGCGACGATCTCTTCGAGTGTACGCCGAGCGCCCGCATTGTCGCCGAGCTCGGTAAGGCAGCTCGCGATGTTGAGCATCGCGTCGGGCACTTTCTGGCTGTCGGGATAGGTTCCGATCAGCTGACGCTGCGTCGCGATCGCGCTGCGGAAATCCTTGAGCGTGTATTGCGCGTTCCCCGCCCAGTACAACGCCGACGGTGCGAGAGGACTCTTCGGGTTGGCGCGCGCGAACGTCTGGAAGCTCGCGATCGCGGCGGAGTAGCTCCCGTTCTTGAACTGATCCAGCGCGGCGTCGTAAGCGCGTTGCTCGGTGACGACATCCGCCGCGCCGGCCAGCGTGCGGCTCTGCGTTCCGGAGGGAGCGGCCGCGCCCGGGGTCGGCGCCGGCGCGCCTTCGGCTGCCGGAGGCGGGCCGCTCGGCGCTGCCGCGGCGGGTGCGGCACCGGCACCAGCTTCCAGCTTGCGCAGCCGCCCGTCGAGATCGAGATACAGGTCGCGCTGCCGCTTCTGCGCCTGCTCGAGCTCATACGTCAGCACCTCGTACTGGCCGCGGAGCTTCGCGATGTCGGCCTTGATCTGCTCGACGTCGTGGAGAAGCTCGACCAACCCTTGGCTCTTGACCGTCGCCTCGAGCGCGCCGAGGCGCCCGCTGAGCGAGGTTTCGAGCTGATCGACGCGACTCTTGAGCAACTCGATGCGCTTGCGCGCCTCGTCGTCGTCGAACAGCGCCGCGTGGGCCGGCGCGATGGCGAGCTGCGCGGCGACGACGAGCGACAGGACGATGGGCGCGACGGCGGCGCCCAAGCGGCCGCGCAGCACCCTACTCGCCGGCGTAGACCACGTCGTCGCGCCGATTCTCGGTCCAGGCCGCTTCGTCGTGACCCGAGTTCTTCGGCTTCTCCTTGCCGAAGCTCACGGTCTCGATCTGCGTATCGGTCGCGCCGTAGAGCAGCATCATGCGCTTGACAGTGTCGGCGCGGCGCTGGCCGAGCGCGATGTTGTACTCCCGGCTGCCGCGCTCGTCGGCGTTACCCTGAATAGTCATCCGCGCCGTGCGGGTGGTCTGCAGATACTTTGCGTGCGCCTCGATCAGCGGCTTGTATTCGTCCTTGACCGCATAGCTGTCGTAGTCGAAGTACACGCTGCGCTTGGAGAGCACATTGCGCGGATCGCGCAAGGGATTCCCCAGCGTGCCGGCCGCGGTGCCGGTAACAGCGCTGCCCGTCGTGCCCGCGGTCCCGGCGCCCGGGGTCGTCGCACCGGTCGACGGCGTGCGCTCCTCGACCGGCGCCTTGTCCGTCGTCTGCGTCGTCTGACAGCCCGCCAGCAGGGCGGCAATCGCGATGCCCGCCCAGAGCGTGAATCTGAAGTTTCGGTGGCTTGATTGGTGCATGATCAATCTCCCTTGGTCACTTGGGGAGCGGGCCCCACGCGGGCTCGCGCACATCGCTTGCCGCGGCGGTAAGCCGCTGCTTCACGCGACCGTCGCTGGAGACCGCGGCCAATATACCACGCCCTCCATTCGCGGACGCGTACAGGATCAGCTTGCCGTTGGGCGCGACCGACGGCGATTCGTCGATCGTTCCCTGCGTCAATACCTGCACCTGTCGCGTCGCGAAATCCTCGATCGCCACGTTGAAGCGGCCGCCGTCGCGGCGCACGAAGACAAATCCCTTGCCGTCGGGCAAATGCCGCGGCGACACGTTATAGCTGCCGTCGAAAGTCATCCGCTCGACCGCCCCGTTGCCGAGCGTCAGGCGGTAGATCTGCGGGCTGCCCCCGCGGTCCGACGTGAACAGGATGGACTTCCCGTCGGGTGCAAAGTTCGCTTCGGTATCGATCGCGGCCGAGCTCATCAGCCGCTGCACGCCGCTGCCGTCCGCGTTGATCAGGTAGAGCTGCGAGCCGCCATCGCGCGACAGCGTGACGGCGAGCCGGCTGCCGTCGGGCGCCCACGCGGGCGCGCTGTTGCTGCCGCGGAAGTTCGCGAGTACCTGCCGCTGCCCGGTCGCGAGCGATTGCACATAGATGATCGGCTTCTTATTCTCCAGTGAGACGTACGCGATACGCATGCCGTCGGGCGACCAGACCGGCGACAGGAGAGGCTCGTTGGAGGTGACGATGACCTGCGCGTTGTAGCCGTCGGCTTCGGCGACCAAAAGCTCGTAGCGCGGTCCCTGCTTGGCAATGTAGGCGATGCGCGTGCTGAAAACGCCGGCGTCGCCGGTCAGCTTCTCGTAGATGATGTCGGCGATCTTGTGCGCGGTGGGGCGAAACTGCGACGGCGCGACGACGTAGGAAAATCCCGCGAGCTGCGTCTGCTTCACCGCGTCGAGCAGGAAGAAGCGAACCTCGACGCGGCCGTCCGCCTGTGGCGTCACGCTGCCGACGACGACCGCATCCGCACCGCGCGCGGTCCACTCGCCGAAGCGGACGTCGTCCGCGCGCGCCGGCCGCGGGTTGACGCCGGCGGGATCGATCAGCTTGAACAGGCCGCTGCGGGCAAGGTCGGCGCCTACGATCCCCGTCAACGGGTACGGATAGTTGGCTTCGCCGGCGAAAGGCACGATGGCGATCGGCACCGTCGTGCCGCCGCCGCCGATGATCTCGATGGTGAGCTGGGCGCGCGGCGCCGTGCTCGCGAGGGCCAATGCAAGCGCCGCGATCCACACGAGAGCTGCGAAAAAGCGAGGAGGCCGGATCATCGGTGGACGAAGGACGCTCGGTTCGGCGGTCGACAGGCGCCGGCGAGATACGAACGTTGCGGCATGTGGATTATAACGAAGGGGCGGGCCGGATCGGGTCACTGCACGGTCGGCTTGATCATGCTGTCCAGGCCGAACGCATCGCGCAAGCGGTCGGCCGTGCGTTTCGCATCATCGCGCGTCGGATAGGGTCCTACGATGACGCGGTACAGTCCCGTCGTTTCGTGCACCTTCGCTTCGACGCCAAGCACTGCCGTTTGGTTCGCCACGTGCGTGACGAACGCCTGCGCGTTGACATTGTTGGCGAACGCAGCCAGCTGGACGACGTAGCCCCCGCCTTCCCGCCCGACCGGCATCGGCGCCGCCGCGGCCGTTTCGGTCGCGGCGACCGGAGGCAGCGGCGCCGCGGCCGCCGTCACGGGCGCATCGACAGGCAGCACGCTCTCCACTTCGACCTCGCCGCTGCCTCGCTGCGCAATGCCGATGCGGTACGCGGCCGCGTACGACAGGTCGATGACGCGGCCCGCATGAAACGGGCCGCGATCGTTGATCCGTACGACGACGCTCTTGCCGGTGGCGAGGCTGGTGACCCGCGCGTACGAGGGCAACGGCAGCGTCGGGTGCGCGGCGGTCATGGCATACATATCGTAGATCTCGCCGGTGGAGGTCTTCTGATTGTGGAACTTGCGGCCGTACCATGATGCGAGGCCGCGCTCCCGGTATGGCCGGAGGCTCGTCGCCGGCACGTAGTCGCGGCCGAAGACCGAGTACGGCCGGTTGGCGAAGCGGTTCAGCGCTTCGAGTCTCGGGACGGCATCGGGAACCGCGTCGAGATTGGCGGGCGGACTCTCGCCCGGCCCGTCGTCCTTGTAGTAGCCGCCGGGTCGCGACGGCGCTGGTGAGACCGACGGGGGCGCCAGCGGTGCCGCGGGTACAGTGGTTGGCTCGAGCCCGGGCGTCGTCGCGCATGCGGCGAGCGCAAGCGCGATGGCGGCGATGAGCGCACGCGCTGCAAGATCACTGCCATTTTGACCGGCGCGAGTCGGCGACATATAGTCGTCGATTATACGGTCAGTGTTCTTCACTTCGCGTGCGGAGGCCGCCTGAAAAAAACTGCATTGCTCGCCGGCGGTGCGCTCGCGCTCGCGATTGTCGCATTCGTACTGGGCTTGCGCGCTGCCGGGAAGACAGACGCCGGCGGGTTCCTCGGCCCTGCGTCGCTGCTCTCGGACTTGAATCTGACGCTCGAGGTTCTGCTCGTGCTGGGGCTGACCTTCGGCATGGCGCTCGCCCGCCGCGGTCGGATCGAAGCGCACCGTTTCAACCAGACCGTGTGGGTGCTGGTCAATGCCGCGCTGGTCCTCTGCATCATGGTTCCTTCGCTGCAGAACGCGAAGCCCAGAAGCCTGGCCGATCTCGCGACGCTTTCGATCGGGCTGCCGCTGCTCCATGCGGCGTTGGGTGCGCTGACGCTCGCCGCCGGCCTCTGGCTCGTCTTGCAGATGAACGACGTGCTGCCGCAGCGCTGGCACACGGCCAAGTGGAAGACGCTGATGCGGCTCACGCTCACCGGTTACTGGCTGGTCGCGCTGCTCGGCATCGGCATCTACTACCTGTGGAATGTCGGCTGATCGCTTAAGGATCTCGTAGGGCCGAAGTCATTCGGCCGCAACGCATCGATTGCCGGTCAGGTGCGAATGAATTCGCCCCTCCGAAAAAGCAGGCCTCACGATGCGCTTCACGTCTTGACGAGCTTCCGGTTCGCCTGCACGTTCATCAGGATCCCCAGCCCGACGAACAGACTGACGAGCGCCGTGCCGCCATAGGAAACGAGCGGCAGCGGTACGCCGACGATGGGGAGCAGCCCACTCACCATCGCCATGTTGACGAACGCATAGGTGAAGAACATCAGCGTGATTGCGCCGGCGAGAAGACGCGTGAAGAGCGTCGACGCATTGGCGGTGATCATCAGCGCGCGGCCGATGAGCAACAGATAGAGCAGGAGCAGCACCGTATTGCCGATCAGCCCGAACTCCTCCCCGAACACCGCGAAGATGAAGTCGGTGTGCCGCTCGGGCAGAAAATCGAGATGCGTCTGCGTGCCATTGAGCCAGCCCTTGCCGATGACGCCG
>VBCS01000028.1 GCA_005888955.1 Betaproteobacteria bacterium | reverse complement strand
GCGCAGACGAGCGGCGGCGCGGCCTCCGCGAGCGCTCGTGTCACCAGGCCGCCGCGTGACGGCGCATTCGGGTCGCGCGGAATGCCTTCGCGGAAGTTCGTGACCAGTGCCCACCGGCCGTGGGCGTTTACGCCGAACCACGTTCCGCCGGCGGCGAGATCGACCCCGCCGAGCGTTCCGTCTTCCCACCAGTGCGCCGGCGCAGCCGCGCGGGCGTGAAACTCGTCGCGGTTGGCCGCGATCACCAGGGGAAAAAGAGGATGCGCGTCGAGCGCGACCAGGGCGAGACACACGGCAGCGTTTCAGTTCGGATACGCGGGCGTTAAGAAGCTTGTCCGACGCAGACTGCTAGGGCGATGGCGCGACAAAGCGCTCGATCCTGCGTTCGGACCCGGGCGCAAGAAACGCAGTAAAACGACGCGCAGCGAGCAAATCCCCGAGTGTGGCTTCGAAGCGCTCCGGATTGCGCACGTTTTCGTAGACTTCCATCCACAGCAGCGGCTCATCGATGCCCTGCAGCAGCCGGCCGACAATGCCGGCGCGATCCTCGAGCGCGCGCAGCACCGCCTCGATGACGCCGCGCGCGGCCGCGGCATGCGGCGCGGCGATCCGATAATAGACGTAGTAGTGGACCGGGGAATCGGGCTTCACGCGATGCGTCCGCGCGGCGCGGTGGCTTCCGGCAAGGCGTACGGCAGCGGCAGCAGCGAGACGGCGGGACCGTCGACCGCATCGAGCCGCAACTCGCCGCCGGCGATGGCGGTCATCTGGGCGACGAAAAGAAATTCGCCGCCACCGTCGGGTGCGGCATTTGCGTTGATAACGGTGCCGCAGGGTTGATCGCCGAATGCCCGCGCGTACAGCCGAGCGCCTGGCGCCGGAACGATCTCGCCGTGCCCGAGTGCAAGTCGTTCCTTGAGGCGGCCCAGATAGCGGGTGCGCGCGACGATCTCCTGCCCGGCATAGCAACCCTTTTCGAAGCTGATACCCCCCAGCGCGTCGAGATTGATCATTTGCGGGATGAACTGGTCCTGCGTCGGCGGCAGGATCATCGGCGTGCCGGCGCGGATGGTAAGCCAGCGCCAGCATGGAAATCCCGCGGCGCGCACGCCGTTGAGTCGATCCCAGAGCGCGGGGGCTCCGGCCGGCGCGACGAAGGCTATGAAGCGAGAGCCCGGCAGCGTCGCAATCGTTCCGCCGTCGATCGCCGCGGAGCGATACGGCGCGGGCGCAGAGCCGCCGGCGGCGGCGATGCACTGGAGAGCGACGGGCCCCCCGATGCCGATGCGCACCGACTGATCGCTTGCATCGTCGATTACGACCTTCGAGCGCAGGACGAACATCGAAAGGCGCCTGCGAATGGATTCGAGCAGCAGTCGGGGCAGCAGCAGCTCGAAGTGCCCGGCATCGATGCGCCGAACAATGAAAGTAGCCAGCACGCGGCCCTTGGGCGAGCACCACGCCGAAAGCTGCAATGATCCTGGCGCAAGCGCCTGGACGTCGCTGGTGACCTGGCCTTGCAGGAAACTCTCCGCGTCGGCTCCGGCGACGCGCAATGCGGCCAACGCACCCAGGTCGCAGACGATGGCTGCATCGCGCGCCGCGGCCAATTCGCCTGCGGGGTTTCCGAAAGTGGCGACCGTCGCGCCATCGAACGAGGCGCCGCGCGCGCGCAGGAAATCGATCCAGGCGGTCATGGGGATGGAGGTACAGGGGACAAGAGTGGCCTGAGCCCGGGAAAGCTGTGCTAAAATCGAATGTTAGCTTGGTTTGACAGCGATCGCCGGTGAAGTAATGCCGCGATGCCGGGTAAATGCGGGCGAACGGTGGGAAAGGCAATGTTGCAGGCCGGTTTCCCACCGCGATTCAGCCGAGGCTCCACCGGTCCTTAAGCCAGGCAATTCGCAGATCCGCCCGTTCAGGGTGCCTCGCGCGGCTTTAGAGCCTCGCTTAAGGCCCGATGGCGGATCGAGGCTCAACCCTGACAAGGAGTTTAGTGATGGCGGTAACAATGCGTCAAATGCTGGAAGCCGGGGTGCATTTCGGCCACCAGACCCGCTACTGGAACCCGAAGATGGCGGACTATATCTTCGGCCAGCGCAACAGGATTCACATCGTCAATCTGGAAAAGACGATGGCGATGTACCAGGAGGCGATCAAATACGTCCGCCAACTGGCCATGAATCGCGGCACGATCCTTTTCGTCGGCACCAAGCGCCAGGCGCGCGATATCGTCGCCGAGGAGGCGCAGCGGGCGAGTATGCCCTACGTCGACCACCGCTGGCTCGGCGGTATGCTGACGAACTTCAAGACCGTCAAGGTGTCGATCAAGCGCCTGAAGGATCTCGAGACGATGGCGCAGGATGGGACGTTCGAAAAGATGAGCAAGCGCGAGGCGCTGACCTTGCAGCGCGAGATGGACAAGCTCAACCGCAGCCTCGGCGGCATCAAGGAGATGAACGCGCTGCCCGACGCGCTTTTCGTCATCGACGTCGGCTACCAGAAAATCGCGGTGACCGAGGCGAAAAAACTCAATATTCCGATCGTAGGTGTCGTCGACACGAATCACTCGCCCGACGGCATCGCCTACGTGATACCCGGCAACGACGACTCGAGCCGCGCGATTCGCTTATATGCCCGCGGTATCGCCGACGCAATCCTCGAAGGTCGCAGCCAGGTGATCCAGGAAATCGTTCAGCCCGATGAATTCGTCGAAGTATCGGGAGACGAAGCGGCGGCGTGACCGCAAGGACCCGCGGCCCCTTTTTGATCGGTCTCGCCGGTTGCTCCGGCAGCCCGTGGGGATGAAAAAACGCAATGCGTCGCTCGGCACCTGACTTTGCCGGGCGGCGACTCGAAGACCTGGAGCAAGCAGCATGGCGGAAATTACCGCAAGCATGGTGATGGACCTGCGCAGCCGGACGGGGCTGCCCATGATGGAATGCAAGAAGGCGCTGGCCGAAACCGGCGGTGACGCAGCGAAGGCTGAGGAGCTGCTCCGCATCCGGAGCGGCGCCAGAGCGTCGAAGGCGGCGGACCGCATCGCCGCCGAAGGCGTGATCGGCGCGTTTCTCTCGGCCGACGGCAAGACCGGAGCCATGGTCGAGTTGAACTGCGAAACCGATTTCGTGGCCCGCAACGCCGATTTCGTCGCGTTCGCCAGAAAGTTGGCGCAGGTCGTCGCCGAGAAGAACCCGGCCGACGCTGCGTCGCTCGCGTCCTCGGCGCTCGATGGTGGAACGGTGGAGAATGCGCGGCAGGCGCTGGTGCAGAAAATCGGCGAGAACGTGTCGATCCGCCGCTTCGTCCGAATTTCGACCCCGGGGAAACTCGCGCAGTACCTGCACGGGGGCGGCCGCATCGGCGTGACCGTCGCGTACGAAGGCGGCGACGAGCAGACCGGCAAGGACGTCGCGATGCACGTCGCGGCGTCGGTCGCCTCGGTACGTGCGGTCTGCGTGGCTCGCGACCAGGTGCCCAAGGACCTGGTCGAGCGCGAACGCGCGATTTACGCGGCGCAGGCCGCCGAGTCGGGAAAGCCTGCGGACATCGTCGCCAAGATGGTCGACGGGAAGATCAACAAGTTCCTGTCCGAGGTGACGCTGCTCGGTCAGCCGTTTGTCAAGAATCCCGACCTGTCGATCGAGAAATACCTCGAGAGCAAAGGCGCATCCGTAACGGGGTTCGAGCTGTACGTCGTCGGCGAGGGCATCGACAAGAAAAGGGATGATTTTGCGGCGGAGGTTGCGGCAATGGCCAAGACAGCCTAAAGCCGCCTCACTTGCCTTGAGTTCTAGATAACCGATCCGGAGCGCACCGCCATGACTGCACCGATTGTCGCGACGTTGCCCACGGCCGCAGCGGCCGTGCGGGCCGAACCCGCGTACAAGCGCGTCCTGCTCAAGCTGTCGGGCGAAGCGCTCATGGGCGGTGACCCGTACGGCATCAATCGCGAGGTGATCGACCGCATCGTCGCCGAAATCGGCGAGATCGTCCGGCTCGGCGTGCAGGTCGCCGTTGTGATCGGCGGTGGCAATATCTTTCGCGGGGTCGCCCCAGGCGCCGCGGGCATGGATCGGGCGACCGCCGACTACATGGGAATGCTGGCGACGCTGATGAACGCGCTGGCGCTGCAGGACGCGATGCGCCGCGCCGGGCTCGTCTCGCGCGTGCAGTCGGCGCTGTCGATCGACCAGGTCGCGGAGCCCTACATTCGCGGCAAGGCGCTGCGCTATCTGGAGGAGAACAAGGTCGTGATCTTCGCCGCGGGCACCGGCAATCCGTTCTTCACCACCGACACCGCCGCGGCGCTGCGCGGCCGCGAGATGGGCGTCGACATCGTGCTCAAGGCCACGAAAGTCGACGGCGTGTATACCTCGGACCCGAAGAGGGATCCGGCGGCGAAGCGCTATCCGACCTTGACCTTCGACGAGGCGATGGTCAAGAACCTCAAGGTGATGGATGCGACCGCACTGGCGCTGTGCCGCGACCAGAACATGCTCCTCAAGGTTTTCAGCATCTTCGTGCCCGGCGCGCTGAAGCGCGTGGTGATGGGCGAGGACGAGGGCACGCTCGTTCACTGTTAGACAGGCTAAGGAGGAGCCGATGATCGCAGAGCTTAAGAAGTCCGCCGAGCACAAAATGCAGAAGACCGTCGACGCTCTCAAGCACGACTATCAGAAGGTGCGTACCGGCCGAGCCCATACGGGTCTGCTCGACCATATCCAGGTAGATTATTACGGCTCGATGATGCCGATCAATCAAGTCGCCAACGTTACGCTGGCCGACGCGCGGACGATCGCGGTGCAGCCGTGGGAGAAGAAGATGGTCCAGGTTGTCGAAAAGGCGATCCGGGATTCGGATCTCGGTCTCAATCCCGCAACCTCCGGCGACTTGATCCGAGTGCCGATGCCTGCGCTCACGGAAGATCGGCGCAAGGAATTGATCAAGGTGGTTCGGCACGAAGCCGAGAACGCGCGGATCGCGGTTCGCAACATCCGGCGCGACACGAACGAACACCTGAAGAAACTGCTCAAGGATCATGAAGTCTCGGAGGACGATGAGCGACATGCGCAGGTCGATGTACAAAAGCTCACCGACCGGTACATCACCGAGATCGACAAGGTGCTCCAGGGCAAGGAAGCGGATCTGCTGGCGGTCTAACGCGTAGGCGGCGTCGCCCGTCCATCGCAATCGCCACGCAACGAGTCCCGCCCGCCGCCTCGGCCATTTCCGGTGTTCGAAAGCTCTACGCGCGAGATCCCCGCGCCGCGCAAAGTCCCGCGGCACATCGCGATCATCATGGACGGCAACGGCCGCTGGGCGAAACAGCGTATGCTGCCGCGCGTCGCCGGCCACCGCAAAGGCGTCGAGGCCGTACGCACGACGGTGCGCGCGTGCATCGAACGCGGCGTCGAGTTCCTGACGCTCTTTGCTTTTTCGAGCGAGAATTGGCGCCGCCCTGCCGAGGAGGTATCGATCCTGATGCAGCTCTTTCTGCGGGCACTCGAGCAGGAAGTCGCAAAGCTCGACGAGAACGGCATCCGGTTCAAGGTGATCGGCGATACCGCGCGCTTCGAACCGCGAATCCGGGAGCTGATCGCGGCCGGCGAGGCGCTTACCGCGCAGAATGCGCGACTGACCCTCACTGTTGCCGCGACCTACGGCGGACGCTGGGACATCGCGCAAGCCGCGCACAAGCTCATCGCGGCAAACCCGGAGGCGGCACAGACCTTCGCGCCCGAAGCGCTGGAGCGGTTCCTGTCGATGGCCTACGCGCCGGAACCGGATCTGTTTATCCGTACCGGCGGCGAGCAGAGGATCTCCAACTTCCTGCTCTGGCAGCTCGCCTACGCGGAGTTCTACTTTACCGATATGCTCTGGCCCGACTTCGACGCCGCTGCGCTGGAGACGGCGATCGCGTCCTACCGGCAGCGCGAGCGCCGTTTCGGGCGCACCAGCGAGCAGGTCGAGGCGAGCGACTGAGATTTCCGGCGATGCTCAAGACGCGCATTCTCACTGCGGCCGTGCTGATTCCCTTGACTCTCGGGGCTCTGTTCTGGCTCGGGCCGATCGGCTGGGGCGTCTTCACGCTGGCCATCGTCGGCGTTGCGGCGGTGGAGTGGGCCGAGCTTGCGGAATACCGCAGAACGATGTGGCTGCTATTCGTCGCCGGCACGTTGCTGATCGGGCTCGATCTATTGTTCGTTCCGGTAAGCGGCTTCGAGACGCAGAGCGGTTGGCCCGAGGCGATTACGCTTGTCGTCTGCGGCGCGGCAACGCTGTTCTGGCTGCTGTTGGCGCCGGCGTGGCTCGCCACAGGCTGGCGCGTCGAGTCGAAGCTCGCGCTCGCGGTCGTCGGCTGGCTGGTTCTGATCGCGACGTGGGTGGCCGTGGTGCAGATCCGGGCCCGCTCGCCGTGGCTGTTGCTTGCCTTGATGGCGATCGTGTGGATCGCGGACAGCGCCGCCTACTTCAGTGGCCGCGCTTTCGGCAAACGCAAGCTCGCGCCGACGATCAGTCCGGGTAAGACCTGGGAGGGAGTCTATGGCGCGCTGCTCGCCACGGGACTCTATGCGCTCGCCTTGCTCTGGTTCGCGCCTGAGGCCGGTTTTGCACGCGCGGGCTCCCTCGGCGCGCTCGCGATCTGGCTAGCGCTCGTTCTCGCGCTCACCGCATTGTCGATCGTGGGCGATTTGTTCGAATCGCAGTTGAAGCGGCAGCGTGGCGTCAAGGACAGCGGACGCATCCTGCCGGGCCACGGCGGCGTGCTCGACCGTATCGACGCGCTACTCGCGGCGATGCCGGCGGCTGCGCTCATCGCGCAGTATGCGATCCGATGAAGACGGTGACGCATGCAGCACGCAAGATAGCGATCCTAGGCGCGACCGGATCGATCGGCGCATCGACGCTGGACGTCGTCGCGCAACACCCGGAGCGATTCACCGTGACTGCGCTGGCGGCGAACCGGCAGTGGGAACGATTGCTCGAAATGGTCGCCTGTTTCCGGCCGCAGTTTGCCGCGTTGCTGGACCCGGATGCGGCGCGCGAGCTGGCCTCGGCGGTGCGCCGGGAGGGCCTGCCGACGCGGGTGCTCTCCGGCGCCGAGGGCTTGTGCGAAGCCGCGACACTGCCGGAAGTCGATACCGTCGTCGCCGCGATCGTAGGCGGGGCGGGGCTCGCTCCGACGATGGCTGCGGCGCGCGCGGGCAAGCGCATTCTGCTCGCCAACAAGGAGACGTTGGTGCTCGCCGGCGGCATGTTCATGGCGGCCGTGCGGGAAGGCGGCGCAACGCTGCTGCCGATCGACAGCGAGCACAACGCGATCTTCCAGTGTTTGCCGGCTGGCTACGCGGGCGTGCCCGAAAAGGGCGGCGTACGCCGGATCCTGCTGACTGCTTCGGGCGGCCCCTTCCGCGCCACGCCGGTGGGTGAGCTCGTCAGCGTGACGCCCGATCAGGCCTGTGCCCATCCACGCTGGCGCATGGGGCGCAAGATCTCGGTCGATTCGGCGACGATGATGAACAAGGGTCTCGAAGTCATCGAAGCGCATTGGCTTTTCGGTGCCGCGCGCGAGCAGATCGAGGTCGTCATCCATCCCGAGAGCATTGTCCATTCGCTGGTCGAATACGTCGACGGCTCCGTACTGGCGCAGCTCGGCAATCCCGACATGCGCACGCCGATCGCGCAGGCGCTCGCCTGGCCCGAGCGCATCGCGGCGGGCGTGGCGCCGCTCGACCTGGCGCAGATCGGCTCACTTCATTTTGCCGTCCCCGATGCGGCGCGTTTTCCCTGCCTGGAGCTCGCGTGCGCCGCGCTCGTTGCCGGCGGCAGCGCACCTGCGACGCTCAGTGCCGCGAACGAGGAAGCGGTCGCAGCTTTCCTCGAGCGCGGGATCGGTTTCCTCAACATTGCCGGCGTGTGCGCCGAGGCGCTTGCACGGTTGCCCGCGCGCCCTATCGCCTCGCTCGCCGACGCGCTCGAGGCCGATCGCGCGGGTCGCGCGCTGGCCCGACAGCTGCTCGGTCGGCAGGCTGTCGCCGTATGATCGACATCGCGCAGAAGGTCTTTGCCTTCGCCGTCACGCTTGGCGTTCTGATCACCTTTCACGAGCTTGGTCACTACGTCGTCGCGCGGCTCGCCGGCGTCAAGGTGCTGCGCTTCTCGATTGGTTTCGGTCGCGTCGTCTGGTCGCGACGGATCGGCCGCGATGCCACGGAGTGGGCGATCTCGGCCGTTCCGCTCGGCGGTTACGTCAAGATGGTCGACGAGCGCGAGGGCGACGTCGCTCCCGCGGACCGGTCGCGCGCATTCAATCGCCAGAACGTGTGGAAGCGGATCGCAATTGTTGCCGCGGGGCCGCTCGCCAATTTGCTGCTCGCGGTTCTGCTTTTTGCGGGCACGTACATGGCGGGCATCCCGGGACAGCGCGCAGTGCTCGCATCGCCGCCGGCAGGATCTCCCGCGGCCGTTGCCGGTCTGGCTGCAGGCGATGTCGTGAGGGCCGTCGACGGCGAGCCCGTGGGGTCGTGGCAGGACCTGCGCTGGCGGCTGTTGCGTCTCTCGGGCGGAGATCGCGCGGTGCTCTCGGTCGAACGGCCGGACGACACGCGCGCGACGCGCGAGTTGCCGCTTGGCTCGCTCGCGTCCGCCGATTGGGAAGGCAATTTCATGGCTGCGCTCGGGTTGAAGATCGACCTGGGCGCGCCGCGCGTGCACGAGGTGCTGCCCGGCAAGCCTGCGCAGATGGCAGGCTTGCGGGAGGGCGATGCCATCGTTGCGATCGACGGGCAGGCCGTGCGCTCGCCGGCGGATGTCGCCGCGACAACCAACGCGCATCCGGGCAACCGCTTGCGCTTCACCGTTCGCCGCGACGGCGGCGAGTACGATGCCTTTCTCGTGCCCGAATCGACCGAGCAGAACGGGCGCACGATCGGCATGGCCGGCATGCGGCTCGCCGTCGATCCGGCGGCGGCTGCGAACCTGGCGCTGACGTTGCGCTACTCGCCCGCTGAGGCGTTCGTGCAGGGAGCGGCGAAGACGTGGGAACTGTCGGTGTTCACGCTGAAGATGCTCGGACGCATTCTTACCGGCAGCGCGTCGCTCAAAAACATCAGCGGTCCGCTGACAATGGCAGATTTCGCCGGGCAGTCTGCGCAGGCCGGTGTGCTGAGTTTCATCGGCTACCTCGCGCTGATCAGCATCAGCCTCGGGGTGCTCAACCTGCTGCCCGTGCCCTTACTCGATGGCGGACACTTGTTGTATTATCTGGTCGAGATTTTGAAAGGCAGTCCCGTTTCCGACCGCGTCCTCGAGGTCGGCCAGCGCATCGGCATGGCCGTGCTGGCCCTGTTGATGGCTTTGGCGCTTTTCAATGATCTTTCCCGCTTCCTTTGATGCCCGCCAGGGCGCGCGGGCTGTCGCACCGCGCGCATCCGGCAGGATCAAGACGTGGTTCGCATTGCTCGTGGTATTGCTGTCGGCGCGGTTCGTGCCCGCGGCGCTGGCGTTCGAGCCGTTCACCGTAAGAGACATTCGCGTCGAAGGGGTGCAGCGCACCGACGCCGGGACCGTGTTCAACTACCTGCCGATCAAAGTCGGCGACCGGGTCGATGACGAAAAAGCTTCCGCAGCGGTAAAGGCGCTGTATGCGACGGGGTTTTTCCGCGATGTGCGACTCGAAGTCGAGGGCGGCGTGCTGGTCGTCATCGTCCAGGAGCGGCCGACGATCAGCCAGATCGACATCGTCGGGACCAAGGAATTCGACAAGGACACGCTGCGCAAGGCGCTGAAGGATATCGGCGTCGTCGAGTCCCGCATCTTCGACCGCTCGGCGCTCGATCGAGCGGAGCAGGAATTCAAGCGCCAGTACATCAATCGCGGCTATTACGCGATGCAGGTCACGACCACGGTGACGCCGCAGGAACGCAATCGTGTCGCGGTGAACTTTACGGTCGAGGAGGGCGATGTCGCGAAGATCGCCAATATCAACATCGTCGGCGCCCAGGCGTTTCCCGAGAGCACGCTCATCAAGGAAATGCAGCTCTCGACGTCGGGCTGGTTCACCTGGTACACCAAGAACGACCAGTACTCGAAGCAGAAGTTGCAAGCCGACCTGGAGACCTTGCGCAGCTACTACACCAACCGGGGTTACCTCGAATTTCAGGCCGATTCGACGCAGGTTTCGATCACGCCGGACAAGGAGCAGATCTACATCACGATCAATATCACCGAGGGCCCGAAGTACAGCGTCGGCGATGTTCGCCTTGCCGGTGAGCTGCTGCTGCCCGAGCCCGAGCTGACGCGCCTGATCCTGGTCAAGCCCGGCGACGTGTATTCGCGCGAAAAACTCACGCAGTCCGCGAAGGCGCTATCCGACCGCCTCGGCAGCGACGGATACGCCTTCGCCAATGTCAACGCCGTCCCCGAGATCGACCGCGAGAAACGGACGGCGTCGTTCACGTTCTTCATCGATCCGGGACGCCGTGTCTACATCCGCAAGATCAACATCAGCGGCGACGCCAAGACCCGCGACGAAGTGATTCGCCGCGAGCTGCGCCAACTCGAGGGCGCCTGGTACGACGCGACGCGCATCGAGCGTTCGAAGGTGCGCATCACCCGGCTCAACTTCTTCGACGACGTGAACGTGGAGACGCCGGCCGTGCCGGGCAGCCCCGACCAGGTCGATCTCGACGTGACGGTGACCGAAAAAGCGACCGGCAACCTGCTTGCGGGGGTCGGCTACTCCAGCGCCGACGGTTTGGTGCTCTCGGGATCGGTTTCGCAGAACAACGTTTTCGGCACTGGCAACGCGCTGACCGCGGCCGTGAACACGAGCCGTATCAATCGCACGGTCGCCGTGACGTACAGCGAGCCGTACTGGACCGCCGACGGTATCGCGCGGACGATCGAGGTCTACGACAAGAGCGTCAATTCCTCGTCGCTGCCGATCGCGCAATATTCTTCGAGGACTTTTGGTGGAGCGGTCGGATTCGGCGTGCCTGTGACCGAGACCGACACCGTGGTCCTCGCCTTGCGCTACGAGCACACCAATCTGTCGCTGGTCGACAGCAGCCCGCCGATCTATGTCGACTTTGTCACCAAGTTCGG
>VBCS01000195.1 GCA_005888955.1 Betaproteobacteria bacterium | reverse complement strand
GTAGCGGGTGGGTTGCACCATCACCCGGGTCTGATCGGCCAGCTTGGAGAAGATGTCCGGACCCATGGAGGGCCGTGGATCGGCTATCACCGGCGCGGGGTGATAAATCGCCAGCACGTGCCCGCTCTCGAGGCCGTCCCGTATTCCGCGATCGAGCGTTACGAGATAGCCCCGGCCGGTTTCAACCGAGTCGTTGCCCAGCGCGATAATGCGTCCGTCCACGGAACGATCCGGCATGTGCGGCACATAGTTGACGAGCTCTTCGCGCGGCGCGGGAACCAGAAGGTCGCCGATCAGTATCTCCTCGCGCGCCGAGGTGATCTGCAGCGTGCTGACTTCGCCGAAGCGCTCGACGCTCGCAGTCCCGAGAAAACGCATCTCGTTGCCGAGAAGCTCGTTGCTGTCGAACGCGCGCAGTGCCTTGCCGGGCCGGTACAGGAACCATTGCGTGCCCGATCTTTCGTCGACCCTTACCGCGTAGAAGGAGTCTCCGGACCCACGGATGACGCGATTGTCGCGCGCGGCGACGATTTTTGCCGCATCCGGCAGCCCGTCGGGGCCCGTGATGATCGGCCGCGTGAGGTATGGCTCGATGTCGCCCGGGGGAATGCTCGGAATCGCCTCCGCGGCGAGCGGGGCGACGCGCACCGAAGGCGACAACCGGTTGGGGTTGGTCGAACGCTCAAGCGAGAGCCGTGGCTGGCCGTCGCTGCGATCGAGGACGATGACATCGCCGGGGTAGATCAAGTGTGGATTCCTGATCTGGTCGCGATTCATCCGCCACACGTCGGGCCAGCGCCACGGCTGCTTCAGAAACCTTCCCGCGATGCTCCAAAGCGTGTCCCCTTTTTGCACCGTGTAGCGATCCGGTGGATTGTCCTGCAGGGGAATATCCTGCGCGTGCAGAATGCCGGACGCGAGGAGGAGCGGCAGCAGGCAGGCCGAAAGCAGCAATGACGCCGTGATAGACTTCGCGCGCATGATGCCTCTCTTGAGACGGTTGATTCAGCGGGACTTGCTAACGTCCTAAACTGCCGCAAAATAAGGGCTTAGACGTGATTCTGCATCCCGAATATGCATTTTGCAAGCTCTTATGGTCCTGGACATCCTCGAATACCCTGATCCGCGGCTGAGAAAGACCGCCGCCACGGTGCCGGTCGTGACGGCAGACATCCGGAAACTGGTCCGCGACATGGTCGAAACCATGTATGCCGCGCCCGGCGTCGGCCTCTCGGCCACACAAGTCGATGTCCACAAGCGCATCATCGTAATCGACGTGAGCGTGGCCCGCGACGAGCTCAAGGTATTCATCAACCCGGAGATCGTCGCCGCCGAAGGCGAGGCGCAGTGCGAAGAAGGCTGCCTGTCGGTACCGGGCTACTACGACACCGTGCGGAGGGCCGCCCGGATCACCGTGCGGGCTCAGGACGAGCGGGGCGAGCCCTTCGAGCTGTCTGCCGACGGGACCTTGGCCGTTTGCATTCAGCACGAAATGGATCATTTGGTTGGCAAGGTCTTCGTCGATTACCTGTCGCCGCTCAAACGCGCGCGGCTCATGGCGAAGATGAGGAAGAAGCAGCGGATCGCCGGTTGATGCGAATCGGGTTCGCCGGGACGCCGGCGTTCGCGGCGGCTGCCTTGGAGGCGATCCTCGACGCCGGTCTGCCGGTCGCAGTCGCGCTTACGCAGCCTGACCGCCCCCGCGGCCGCGGCTGGCGGCCGAAGTCCGGTCCGGTGAAGGCGCTTGCCGTTGCGCGCGGCATCCCTGTCCTCCAGCCGTCGAACCTCAAGTCAGAAGCCGAACGCGCCCGGATCATCGCCATCCCGCTCGACGTACTGGTCGTAGCGGCGTATGGGCTGATCCTGCCCCCGTCGATACTCGAGTGGCCCGATGGCGGCTGCATCAACATCCACGCTTCGCTCCTGCCACGCTGGCGCGGCGCGGCGCCGATCCAGCGCGCCTTGCTCGCGGGTGACCGCGAGACCGGCATCACCCTCATGCGGATGGACGAAGGCCTGGACACCGGTCCGATCATCGCGCGCCATGCCGTTCCGATCGCCGCACGCGAGACTGCGGGCAGTCTCCACGACAAACTCGCTACGGTTGGCGCGCGAGCGATCGTAGAGACGCTGTCGACGCTGCGACGTAGGGGGCGCCTGGCGGCGGAGGCGCAACCCGAAAAGGGCGCGATCTACGCGGCCAAGCTGACCCCGGCCGAGACGGTCATCGACTGGAGCGCGAGCGCGGACGCGATCGATCGCAGCGTGCGGGCATTCGATCCGGCGCCGGGCGCGCAGACGACGTTGGCCGGCGCGGTGCTCAAAATCTGGGAAGCAAGCCCGCTGCCGGGCCGTTTCGGCGCCCCGGGCGTGGTTACCCGGGCAGAGGCAGCGGGGATCGTCGTCGCCTGCGGCGACGGCGCGCTTAACGTCACCCGATTGCAGCGGGCCGGCAGCAAACCAATGCCCGCGGCAGCATTCCTTGCCGGCCGCCCGCTTGCGATCGGCACGCGTTTGGGCGGCGCGAATGGTTGAATCACCTGCCGGCGCCGCAATCTAAAGTATTACCAATCCCGCCGATCGTGGCGCGGAAAACGAGGAGCGAACGAGCAATGCTAGGTAACTGGTTCAAGACCGGGCTTTTGATGGCGGCGATCATGGCGCTTTTTGGCATGGTCGGCGCAGTTCTGGGCGGCGGGCAGGGCATGCTCCTGGCCCTCGTGTTCGGCTTGGGTGTAAATCTGTAGCTCTATAACACCGTCGGGGAGCTCGCAGCGCGCGCCGGGTTGCCGATGCCGAAGGTCTATCTCATCGACGAGGCGCAGCCCAACGCGTTCGCGACCGGGCGCAACCCCGAACATGCGGCGGTCGCCGCGACAACCGGCATCCTGCAACTCCTGTCCGCGCGCGAGTTGCGCGCCGTGCTAGCGCACGAGCTCTCGCACGTCAGGCATCGCGACATATTGACCTCGACGATCACCGCGTCGATTGCTGGCGCGATCTCGACGCTCGCGAACTTCGGCATGTTCTTTGGTGGACGCAATAACGACAACCGCAATCCTCTGGTCGCCTTGGTCGTGCTTATCCTGGCGCCGATCGCCGCCGTGCTGATCCAGCTCGCGATCTCGCGCGGCCGCGAGTACGAGGCCGATCGCGGCGGCGCGGAGCTTTCGGGCGATCCGCGCGCGCTCGCCGACGCGCTGGCGAAGATCGACCGCTATGCCAAGGGGCTACCGCTGGAGACCGCGGAAGCGCACCCTGCGACGGCGCACATGATGATCATCAATCCGCTCTCGGGCGGCGGTCTCGCCGGCCTCTTCAGCACGCACCCGCCTACCGAGGAGCGCGTCCACCGCCTGCTGGCAATGGCGCTCTGAGGTCTCCTCAGAAAGCCCAGCCGGCCCGCGATGGAGAGAGCGCAGCGCATCGCGGCGAAGGCGGTACGACGGGTCCTCGCGGGAGCAACGCTGCCGGCGGTGCTCGCCGGCGAGAACGATGAGAACGTCGCAGATCGGGCTCTCGTGCGCGAACTCGCGCACGGCACGCTGCGGTTTCTCGGTCAGCTACGCGCTATCGTGCGGCTCCTCGCCGAGCGGCCGCTCGCCGACGCGAGCGTCGAGGCGCTCCTCTGGGTTGCCCTCTACCAGCTCATTCATACGCAGGCGCCGCAGCACGCGATCGTCGACGGCGCAGTACGCGCGACCGCCCGGGTCAAGCGCACTTCCGCGCAGGGTCTGGTCAACGCGGTGCTGCGCAACTTTCTGCGGCGCAGGGACGACTTGCTCGCCGCCGTCGCACGCGAGCCCGAGGCGCGATTTTCGTACCCGCGGTGGTGGATCGACCGCGTCCGTGCCGAGCGACCGGAGGATTACGCGGTCGTGCTTGACGCCGGCAATGCGAGGCCGCCGCTTTGCCTGCGTGTCAATGTCCGCCGCATCTCGCCCGACGATTATGTCTCGGCACTGGCGGCGCAGGGACACGCCGCCCGACGCACCGGCGCGGCCGCAGTGATCGTCGACAGGCCGCGGCCGGCGACTGCGTTGCCGGGATATACGAGCGGCTGGTTCTCGGTGCAGGACGCAGCCGCTCAGCTTGCGGCGCCATTGCTCGACGCGGGCGAAGGCATGCGCGTGCTCGACGCCTGTGCGGCACCCGGCGGCAAGACCACCCATCTCGCCGAGCTTGCCACTGCCGACCTGACCGCCATCGATGTCGATGCGCACAGACTCGAGCGCGTAGGCGAAAACCTCGCGCGCCTCGGTCTGTCGGCGCGTCTTGTCGCCGGGGACGCGACGGATCCCGCCGCATGGTGGAGCGGCGTGCCGTTCGAGCGCATCCTGCTCGACGCGCCATGCACGGCCTCGGGCGTCGTGCGCCGTCACCCCGATGCAAAATGGCTGCGGCGCGAGAGCGACGTCGCCAGCTTTGTCGAACAGCAGCGGCGATTGCTCGATGCATTGTGGCCGACACTGGCGGGAGGCGGCAGGCTCCTCTACTCGGCATGCTCGATTTTCCGGGCCGAGAACGCGGAGCAGATTGAAACCTTCGTCGCTCGCCATCCCGACGCTTCGCGTGTTCCGCTCGAGCTGCCCGATTCGTTTGCGGCCGTAGACGGGCAACTCTTGCCAGCGGAGGTCGGCGCAGAGCACAATCACGACGGGTTTTTCTACGCCCTCCTGCAGAAGAGCTGACCCTCCCGGATCGCGCGGCTCGCCGCCGCCCGTGGCATGTCGCCAACGAACCGCTCTCTCGGCCTGTTGTGGCTGATCGCGTCGCTGTGCCTGCCCCTGATGTCCTGGGTGCTCGCTGCGCACGCCGACACGATTCCGGTCAAGTCGGCGGAGTTGCGGATCGAAGACGAGAGCTACGTTCTCAATGCGCAATTCGACGTTGCGTTCAATCCCACGCTGGAGGAGGCGCTGCAGAAAGGCGTGTCGCTGTACTTCGTGCTGGAATTCGAGCTTTCGCGTCCGCGCTGGTACTGGCTCGACGAAAAACTCATTCAGCAGGCTGTCCAATATCGAATCAGCCATTCCCCGCTGACGCGGCAGTACCGTGTGGCCACCGGCCTCTTGAGCCAGCAGTTTGACTCGCTCGAGGAGGTCGAGCACTTACTCTCGCGCGTCGTCTCGCGCCCGGTCATCGCAGTCGACGTGCTGACCAAAGGCGCACGCTACGAAGCCGCAGTGCGCCTTCGCCTCGACGTTACCCAGCTGCCCAAGCCGTTCCAGATCAATGCCCTCGCCTCGCGCGATTGGTCGATGCAATCGGAGTGGTATCGCTGGAGCTTCACACCGTGAACGGCATTCGCGCTCCGCGGGTGATTCGCTATGTGCTCGTGGCCTGCGCATGCCTGGGCGTGATCTTCCTGTTCTTGCTCGCGACCGCAAGCGCCAATACGGCGCTCTTCGCGCGGAGCTACAACCTGCTGCTCGTCCTCAATTTCACCATGGTCGCGGTGCTGATGGGATTGGTCGGCTACCAGCTGCTACGGTTGCGCAAGCAGCACAAGGCCGGAGTCTTCGGCTCGCGGCTGGCCGCGCGGCTGGTCCTGTTTTTCGCGCTCATCGCGGTGCTGCCTGGTGCTTTGCTGTATATCGTTTCGTGGCAGTTCCTGGGCAACAGCATCGAGTCGTGGTTCGACGTCCGAGTCGATCGCGCGCTGGAGGGAGGCCTGAACCTCGCCCGTGGCGCACTGGACTATCCGCTCAAGGAAGTGACGAACAAGGCGACCCAACTCGCGCTGACTCTGCAAGAGGCGGAGCCGGCCAGCGTATCGTCCCGCTTGAACCGCGCCAGCGAGCAGGCCGGCATCTACGAGGCCACGCTGTTCTCGTCCTCAGGCGGGGTGCTGGCGGTTGCCGGTATCTCCGGGTCGACACTGACACCGGAGCCGCCACCCGCTCAGGCGCTGCGCAAGGCGCGGTTGCAGCAGACTTATTCGGCCATCGAGCAGATTCCCGAGCAAGGACGGGTGCTTCGCGTCGTCGTCCCTGTCAACGGTGCTGATCCACTGGAGCCGTTGCGCTTCTTGCAAGTGATCGAGCCGGTCCCGAAGCAGCTGCAGCAGGATCTGGAGAAGGTGGAGGCGGGCTATCGCGACTACCAGGAGATTTCGTTCTCGCGCGCGGCGTTGAAGCGTCTTTACGCGCTGACGCTCACGTTGACGCTGCTGCTTGCGCTGTTGTCGGCGCTCGGATTGGCGGTCCTGCTTTCGGAACAATTCAGCCGGCCGCTGGGCCTCCTCGCCGAAGGCACGCGCGCCGTCGCTCAAGGGGATTTCAGCCGCCGGCACCCGGTGCAGAGCCGCGACGAGCTCGGCGTACTCACCGAATCGTTCAACACCATGACGGCGCAGCTTGCAGAAGCGCAGCAGAAGGAGGAGGAGAACCGAAAGGCGATCGAGACCACCCGCGCCTACCTCGAAAGCGTTCTCGCCAATCTCTCCGCGGGTGTGCTCGCTTTCGACAACGCGTTCCGTTTGCGCACCGCCAACCCGAGTGCCGCAGTGATCCTGCAACAGCCGCTCGCGGACCTCATCGGCGTGCCGCTGGCCGACTGGGAACGCCGGATGCCGGCGCTGGCCGCATTCGCCGACCTCGTCGCCGAGGGCTTCCGCAGCGGGCGCGACGGCCAGTGGCAGCGTCAGGCGGAGGTGTCGGTGTCCAACCAGACACGGGTTCTCCTGATGCGCGGATCCGGGCTGCCCGGCGAGCCTGCACCGGGATGCGTCGTCGTGTTCGACGACGTGTCCGAGTTGGTGCAGGCGCAGCGCGACGCTGCATGGGCCGAGGTCGCCCGCCGGCTCGCGCACGAGATCAAGAACCCGCTGACACCGATTCAGCTCTCCGCGGAGCGACTCGCGGTCAAGCTCACGGGCAAGCTCGACGGCGCCGACGAGGAGGCCCTCATGCGCGGAACACAGACGATCATCGCGCAGGTGGCGGCGATGAAGCATATGGTCGACGACTTCGCGATCTATGCCCGGCAGCCGCGCCCAGGCAAGATGCAGCCGGTCAACCTTAACGCCCTCTTGCTCGAGGTGCTTGCCTTGTACGAAAATCTGCGGCCCTATGTCTCGCTGAAGCTCCCCGAGCACGACGCCGTCATCCAGGGCGAACCGACCCGCCTGCGCCAGGTGTTCCACAACCTCATTCAGAACGCGCTCGACGCCCAAGTCGACGTCAGCGACCCTGCGTACGAGTTCGCAGTCGCAGCGCGAGGCAGCGAACTGACGCTATCCGTTGCGGATGCCGGCAGCGGGTTCCCCGAGGACATGATGCGTCGCGCATTCGAACCCTACGTGACCACCAAGGCCAAGGGCACCGGGCTGGGACTCGCGATCGTGAAAAAAATCGTCGACGAGCACCACGGCCGTGTCACGATAGAAAACCGGCGACCGCGGGGCGCACGGGTAATCTTGCACTTCCCGCTGGAAGGGACCAAGCCGTGATGTCGCTACCGAAGGAGATTCTGATCGTCGACGACGAGGTCGGCATCCGCGAATTGCTCTCTGAAATCCTGCAGGACGAGGGTTACCGGGTGAGTCTTGCGGAGAACGCGGGCGAAGCGCGCAGCTACCGTGCGCGCAACCAGCCCGCGCTCGTTCTGCTCGACATCTGGATGCCGGATACCGATGGCGTGACGCTGCTGCGCGAGTGGGCTGTGGGCGGCCAGCTCACCATGCCGGTGGTGATGATGTCCGGGCATGGCACGATCGAGACCGCGGTCGAGGCGACCAAGATCGGGGCTTTCGACTTCCTCGAAAAGCCGGTCGGCCTGCAGAAGCTGCTGGCGACGGTGACGCGGGCGCTCAAAACCGGTGTAGGCCAGGGTCCACGCCGCATATCGCTGACGCCGTTGGGAACGAGTACGGCGGTCATCGAAGCCGAACGTGCCATCGAGCAGCTGCTGCGCGCGGCACGGCCGATTCTACTCATCGGTGAGGCGGGAACCGGACACGAGATCGCCGCGCGCGCGGTGCATGTGCCCGACACGCCGTTCGTCGCGCTTCAGGGCGGCGTCCGGCTGATCGCGAATCCGCTGCAGGTGCTCGAGGAAGCCCGCGACGGTCTGCTCTACTGCGGGGAGATCGGCGGCTACTCCAAAGCGGAGCAAAAGGGGCTCGCGTTTCTGCTGCCGAAGCTCGAGAAGCACAACACGATCCTCGTTTGCAGCAGCAGCGAGCAGCTCGGCAATCTCGCTGCCGACGGCCGCTTCGACGCGGCGCTGCTGGCGACTCTTTCCGCCGGCGCCGTGATGCTGCCACCCCTGCGCGAGCGGCGCGATGACATTCCGGCGCTGGTCGAGCGCTTCTGGCGCGAAATCTCGTCGAGCCAGCGCACGCAAGCCACGCTGCACAGCGGCGCAGTCGCGGCGCTGGCGGCGGCGTACTGGCCGGGCAACCTCGACCATCTGCACAGCGTCATTGCGAACCTCGCGCTGACGGTGAACAGCGAGATTACTGCGGACCACGTGCGAAGGCTTCTCGGGGACAGCGCGATGCTGCCCCCGGCCGCGGTCGCCCCGGAGCTCACCGCGCGCTTTTTCGAGCTGCCCTTGCGCGAAGCGCGCGAGGCATTCGAACGGATCTATTTCGAGCAGTTGCTCGGCAAGGAGCAGAGCAACATGAGCCGCGTCGCCGAGCGCGCGGGTCTCGAGCGGACGCATCTCTATCGCAAGTTGAAGCAGCTCAATATCCGCTTCTCGCGTCGTTCGGACGAGGGTGCATGCTGACGGCGCCGCCCGGCGAGGAAGTCACTCCCCCTTCTGATCGCAAGCCGCTCTCGCCACTTATCGTCGGCGCCATCGGCGTCGTTTTCGGCGACATCGGCACGAGTCCGCTGTATACGCTGCGCGAGTGCTTCACCGGGGCGCACGGCCTCCCGCTGACCGAAGAGAACGTCTACGGCATTCTCTCGGTCGTGTTCTGGGCGATCACGATCATCGTCACGCTCAAATACGTCACGCTGATCATGCGCGCCGACAACCATGGCGAAGGCGGCATCATGGCGCTGACCGCGCTCGTCTCGCGTGGTCTCAGCGACCCGCGCGCACGCTGGTGGCTCGTAGGTCTCGGCATATTCGGGGCGGCGATGTTCTACGGCGACGGGATGATCACGCCGGCGATCTCGGTGCTCTCGGCCGTCGAGGGGCTCGACGTGATGGCGCCCGCGCTCAAGCCATTCGTCATTCCCGTCACGCTCGCAGTCCTCATCGGGCTGTTCTCGATTCAGCGGCATGGCACCGCCAGCGTCGGCGTGCTGTTCGGCCCGGTGGTTTGCGTGTGGTTCGCGGTGCTGGCGCTGCTCGGAGCGATGCAGATCGCACACGACCCAGCGGTCCTGGCGGCGCTCAATCCGGCGTACGCGTTCGGATTCCTGACCGGCAACCCGCTCGCCGCATTCCTCGCGCTGGGCGCAGTCGTGCTGGCGGTCACGGGTACCGAGGCGCTTTACGCCGACATGGGCCATTTCGGCGCGATCCCGATTCGGCGCGCGTGGCTGTTCTTCGTGCTGCCCGCGCTGGTGCTCAACTATTTCGGTCAGGGCGCGTTGATCATTCACGACCCGGCCGCGATCAAGAATCCGTTCTACTTGCTCGCGCCCAGCTGGGCACTCCTGCCGCTGGTCGTGCTCGCGACCTGCGCGACCGTCATCGCCTCGCAGGCCGTGATCTCGGGCGCGTTTTCACTGACCCGCCAGGCGATCCAGATGGGCTACTGCCCGCGGCTGACCATCACGCACACTTCCGACCGGCAGATCGGGCAGATCTACATTCCGTTCATCAATTGGACGCTGATGGGCGCCGTGATGTTGCTCGTCGTCGGCTTCCAGAGTTCGAGCAATCTCGCCGCCGCCTATGGCATAGCGGTGACCATGGCGCTGACGATCGACTCGCTGCTGATTTACGTCGTGCTGACGCGACTGTGGCATTGGAACCGACTCGGCGCGCTCGCGATCGTCATCCCGCTGCTCGTGATCGATTTGTTGTTCCTTTCCTCGAATGCGCTGAAGATCCCTCAAGGCGGCTGGTTCCCGATCGCCATGGGCATCGTCGTGTTCACGCTCTTGACGACGTGGAAGCGCGGGCGGGCGATTCTAATGGACCGGTTGGCGCAGGAAACGATGCCTCTGGACCTCTTCATTTCCAGCATTGCGGCCAGTCCTCCGCTTCGCGTACCGGGCACCGCGGTGTTCCTGACCAGCACCGAGGGCCGCGTGCCGCACGCATTGCTGCACAATCTCAAGCACAACAAGGTGTTGCATGAGCGCGTCGTGCTGCTGACCCTCAAGACGCGCGACATTCCCGTTGTCCCGCTGGCGAAGCGTCTTCGCATGGTGGAGCTCGATTGCAATTTCCGCCAGATCGAAGCGTTCTACGGGTTCATGGAAGACCAGGATATCCCGGCGCTTCTCGAAGAATGCGGCCGATGCGGCGTCCCGTTCGACATGATGGACACGTCGTTCTTCGCGTCGCGCGAGACGCTGATCGCAAGCGTCGCTCCGGGCATGGCGATCTGGCGCGAGAAGCTCTTCGTTTCGATGTCGAAAAACGCGACCAAGGCCACCGAATATTTCAAGATCCCCACCAATCGCGTGGTAGAGCTCGGGACACAAGTCGAGCTCTAGCGGGCCGGCGCAAAAGAAAACGCCGGCCCAAAGGCCGGCGTCGGCA
>VBCS01000194.1 GCA_005888955.1 Betaproteobacteria bacterium | reverse complement strand
GCGCTCGATTTCCTTGCGCAGCCAGATGTTGCAGGCATCGACCTCGCGCTGCACCGGAGTCTTGTGCATCCGCCGCTTGCCGCGCAATTCGAAACTGAAATGCTTGACCGCGTTGGTCACAAACGCCGCCGCGGGATCGATTCCGGCTTCGCCGAGGAGAAGCCGCAGCAGGCGACCGGCCGGACCGACAAACGGGCGTCCCATCCGGTCTTCTTCATCGCCGGGCTGCTCGCCGACCAGCATCAGCGGTGCGCGACGCGGCCCTTCGCCGACGACCACCTGCGTTGCCTTTTCCCACAGGTCGCAGCGACGGCAGGTTTCCGGCGTATCGCCGTCGCCGCCGGGAGGGAGGGCAGCGGCGATCATGAAGGCGGCGTCGCGCCTGGTGGCCGTCCCGCGCGGCGCTCGGCCGCGAGACCCCCTGACCAGGGCTTGACCAGAATGGGCGTCTCCTGTGGCGCCGCGGACGCATGGCGGGGTACGGCAGCCGCAGCGGCGGGCTGCGGGCGCTCGCGATACGAGCCGAACGCGTGTGCGTATACCCAGGTGAATTCGGCGCCAAGGAGGAAGATCTGCGCCGAGTAGTAGACCCACAGCAATAGCACGATCAGCGACCCGGCCGCGCCGAATGCCGACGCAACGCCGGTTTTGCCCAGGTAGAAGCCGATCAGGGACTTGCCGACGGTGAACAGGAGCGCCGTCACCGCCGCTCCGATCCAGACGTCGTGCCACTGTACCGAGACGCGCGGGATCAGCTTGTAGATCAACGCGAACGCCAGGGTAATCACGCCGACGCTCAACACAAAATTGATCACCTCGAGAACAAGCGCCTGATAGCTGAATGCGTCACCCCACCACTGGCCGAACGCGGCGATTGCGGCGCTCACGACCAGCGACACGATAAGCAGGAAGCCAACGCCGAGGATCATCCCGAACGACAATATTCTCTCGGTAACGAGCCGCCACAAGCCGGGGGGCCGAGGCACGGGGGCGCGCCAGATGCGGTTCAGCGCGTCCTGCAATTCTCCGAAGACCGCGGACGCCCCGATAAGGAGTACGACGACTCCGACCGTGGTCGATATGACGCCGCCCGACGGCGAACGAGCGCTCTGCAATAGAGCCTCGACGGCGGCTGCGGCTTCGCGCCCCATCAGGCCGGTGAGCTGGGATGCGACCGCCCGCTGCGCCGCATGCGTGTCGAAAACCAGGCCGGCGACCGCGATCGCGATGAGCAGAACCGGCGCCACCGAAAAGACCGTGTAGAACGAGAGCGCTGCCCCCATGCTCGACGCGTAATCCTCGCCCCAAGCGGCGAAGGAAGCCCGAACAAGCCCCCACACCTGCTTTGCGCTCATCCTCGCCGGCCGACGCGCGATATGGCGCACTGCGGATGGCGGCAGCGTATTGGAAACCGGCGGCGCGGGATCCGGAGTCACCGCAATCTCACCCCCAAGACATCCACAGCCGTCATCTACCCGCCGTGCCATCCAAAAAAAACGTTCCGCCCGTAAGAGGCGTCCGAATACGACAACCGATTGAGGCGAGGCGTTCGGACTTCATGCTTGTTCACCCTACGTCACTGATGCAAGCGACGTGCCGAGCTCGCGTTCGCCTCGCCGACGCAGATTTAGCGAGCGAAAACCTCGACCAAGAGCCTCGCATCGCGGCCACCCGACGTGGCGACGGTCACGTTTTCACAAAAGCGGTTGTAAATAAAGCAAGGAAGAAGAACAGCAGCCCCTCGGGCCGCAATCCATGCAGCTCGGCGTGTCAGCCGGCGTCCTACAACGCTACTGTCGCCAGCCGGCGGGCGTGCTGCGCCAATAGCGGAGCATAATGAAGCCTCCGACGAGGCCGCCCAAGTGCGCGAAGTGCGCGACGCCTTCCTCCGTGCCAGTGACGCCGAGGAAGAGCTCGAGCGCCGCGTAGACGACGACAAACACGCGCGCAGGCATCGGGATCGGCGGGAAGATCAGCATGATCCGGCTGTGCGGGAAGTAGATGGCGTATGCCAGCAGCAGCCCGAATACGCCGCCCGAGGCTCCGACCGTGGGATAGACGGCACCGGTGATCGCGGCGGTCAGGAGCTGGGCGATCGCCGCGGATAGGACGCAGACGAGGTAATAGGCCAGATAGCGCCGCGCCCCGAACACACGCTCGATCGCGCTGCCGAACATGTACAGCGCGAACATGTTGAACGCGATGTGGAACAGGCCGCCGTGCAGGAATGCATACGTTAGAAGCTGCCAGGGCTGGAAGCCCGCGCCGACGGGCCACAGCGCGAAGGACGTCAATAGCCCCGGAGCGGCGACCAGCAGCAGGAAGACCCCCGCATTGGCGGCGATCAGCAGCGTCGTGACGGGAGGCATAAGCTCGAGTTGGGGGCGGGAGAGCAAGTATCCAACGGGGCACCGCCGCCGCGTGCGCTCCGGGTCGAGAGATGTCCCACGGATTCAGACGCCGATGGCGGACTTGACCCGCTCGCGCGTGAATGGAAGCTCACGCACCCGCGCTCCGGTCGCATCCGCCACGGCATTGGCGATCGCCGCCGCCGTCGGACCCTGCGCGGCCTCGCCCGTGCCGAGGAAAGCTTGTCCCGGTCGGTCGATGACATGGACCTCGACGCTGTCGGGAATTTCCGGGAAGCGCAGCATCGGATAGCTCGCCCAGTCGGCACTGGTGATATGGCTCTCGTCGAAACTGACGGCTTCGTGCAGCGTCCAGCTCGACGCTTGTACGATCCCGCCCTCGATCTGGTTGCGGATCCCGTCCGGGTTCACCGCCTGTCCGCTGTCGACCGCACCGACCGCACGCACGAGCCGCGTCCGTCCCGTCTCGCGGTCCACCTCGACCTCGACCGCGAGCGCGAGATACGCGCCCAGATTTTTGTAACGGGCGAATGCGAAACCGCGCCCGCGGCCCCGAGCGCGCACGTAACCCGACCAGCCGAAGCGCGTCGCTGCGGCAGTGACGGCGTCGCGCGCGCGGGCGTCGTCGAGGTGCCGCAATCTGAACTCCACCGGATCCGCAGCTGCCGCGCGCGCGAGCTCATCGATGAAGCTTTCGATCGAGAACACGTTCATGTACGCGCCGAGCGCACGCAGCGCGGAAACGCGCACCGGCATTGCCGGGATGAAATGATGGATGACGCGCGCATTGGGCAGCTTGTAGAGCGGTATCGCGTTGCGGTCGCCGCCGCCTTCGGGCAGCGGAATCGGCTGCGGCGCGGCGGGCGCGAACGGCGCCGCGAGATGCCACGAGGGCATGAGGCTCCCGGCGTCTCCCGGACGCGTGCTGTGCGCGTTGCTCCACACGGCGTACTCCCAGCCGACGATGTTTCCCCCGCCATCGAGCGCGGCCTTGGCTTCGGTGAGCATCGCGGGACCGAATGGCTCCCACATATGCTCCTGGTCGCGCATCCACTGCACGCGCACCGGGCGACCGGGCACGGCGCGCGCGAGCAGCGCCGCGTCGGCGGCCGCGTCGTCGGCGCCGTTGTGCCCGTAGCAGCCCGAGCCCTCGACGTGGATGCAGCGCACGCGCTCGTCGGGCAGGCGCAGCATTTCGGCAATCGCCTTGCGCAGCGGATAGACGCCCTGGCTGTGTGTCCACACGGTCAGCAGGTCGTCCTTGAGCCAGCCGACGGCGCACGAGGGCCCGATCGCTCCATGCATCTGATAGGGGCGCCGATAGCTCGCCTCGAGCGTGCGTACACCCGGATTCGCACTCGCGCGCCGGTCGAGATCGACGATGGCGTTCGACGGCGTGCGTTGGAGAAACTCGTACACCTGCGAAGGCGCGGGCAAGCCTGCGCGCTCTTCCCAGGCGGCGACCGCGGCGAGCGCGCGCATCGCGACGATCGCCTGGTACTCGCGCTCGGCGATGACCGCGAGATAGCTGCCGTCGCGCACGATCTTGAGCACGCCGGGAAGCTTCTGCACGGTCCTGCACGTAGGCAACACCGCCGGTCACCTTGGCCGGGATGTCGATGCGCGGCTTCGGCTTGCCCATCACGGTGTAGCTCTTCGGATCCTTGAGCTTCGATTGCGGTTGTGCGCGCACCCGCGTCAGGTCGTCCGCGACGAGCTCGCCGAAGGCAATGCGCCTGCCGTCGTCGGCGAGCACCGCGCCGTCCTGCGCCTGCAACCGTTCGACGGCGATGCCGAGCCGCTCGGCCGCTCGCGCAAGCAGGATCTCGCGCACTTGCGCCGCCGCGTTCATGATCGCCGTTCCGCTGTCGGTCAGCGAGCGGCTGCCCGCGGTAAATCCTTCGTCGGGCGTGCGCGCGGTGTCGGCGGTGATCAAGCGAATGCGTCCGGGCTGGACACCGAGCTGCTCGGCAGCGACCTGGATCAACGCGGTCTTGATGCCCTGCCCGAGCTCGGCCTTGCCGGTGAACACCGTCACGCCTCCGTCTGCGTCGATCCGGATCCAGGCATCGAGCATCGGGGTGTTGCCGAGGCTCCCCGGCGGTTTTGCGACGGCCTGCGCCTGCTGGGCGAGAAGCCGCGTCGCGGGCAGAAGCGAGAAGCTCACGACGAGCGCGCCGCCGGCAGCGAGAAATCCTCGACGGCTGAGCGTCAGGCCGAGTCGTTCCGCGCTCATGATTCGGACCTTTTCGCCCCGGGCGTGGCCGCAGCACGCATCGTCTCGGCCGCGCGGCGCACGGGATTCGGACCTTTTCGCCCCGGGCGTGGCCGCAGCACGCATCGTCTCGGCCGCGCGGCGCACGGCGCGAAGAATGCGCATGTGCGTGCCGCAGCGGCAGAGATTAGGCATCATGTGCCGGCGAATTTCGGCTTCCGACGGCGATGGATTCTTTTCCAGCAGCGCCTGCGCACGCATGATCATGCCGGCGATGCAATAACCGCATTGGGCCGCCTGCTCATCGATGAAGGCGCGTTGCAGCGGTCCGGGTTGCTCGATCGTTCCCAGTCCCTCGACGGTCTTGATACGCCGTCCCGGCAACACCGAAATCGGCGTGAGGCACGAGAACGTCGCCTGACCGTCGACCATGACCGTGCACGCGCCGCACTGGCCCAGCCCGCAGCCGAACTTGGCACCGGACAACGCGAGATGATCGCGCAACACGTACAGAAGCGGTGTATGCGGATCCGCGTCGACCGCGTGCGTGCGGCCGTTTATATTGAGCTCGATCATGGCTCGCTTTGCATGGCCTGCCGGATTTCCTTCACGCGCTCCGGCGCGTCGGTCCAGGCGGGCCGGTTGGTGAAGCGCGCGCGCAGGTAATCTATCAGAGCGATCACCTGCCCGTCCGTGAGTTCGCCTGCGAAGCCGGGCATCAGCGCGCCTTTTGCGCCCGGTTCCGGCCACAGGCCTTCGAGGACGATGTGGATCGCATTGCGCGGATCCGGCGCGTTGACCGAGGTCGTAAGGCCGAGAGCGACCGGCGCCGCCGAGGGCGATGCGGGGCCCGCTCCGTGACAACTGGCGCACGCGCCGGCGAACACGTCTGCACCGTCGACCGCCGAAGCTGCATTCCTGCTCGTCGCACGGCTTGCCTCGTCGGTCTCGCGCTCTCTCGCGGAGGCGACCACGGCATCCGCGGCCGCGGCCGGCGCCGATGGCGGCCGCTGCATCCGCGACGCGACATAGACTGCGATCGCACGCACATCGTCCTCGGCGACGCTCGACAGGTTGTGCACGACCGGCGCCATCGGACCTGCGGCGATGCCGTGACGCTGCTCATGGCCGCGGCGCAGGTAGTCGTACAAGGTATCGGCGCTCCACGGCACCGGAGCGGGCGATGTTTCGGTCAGCGACGATGCGTGCCAGCGCTCGGCTTCGCCTCCGCCGAGATCCTGCCTCTTGTTCTCGGCTCCGAGCGCGTTGCGTGGCGTGTGGCAGGCACCACAATGCGCGAGGCCGTCGACCAGATAGGCGCCGCGGTTCCAGGTTGCGCTCTTGGACGCGTCGGGACGATAGACGCCCGGTTCGAAATAAAGTGCTTTCCATACCGCGATCGCGGGGCGGAAACCCGCCGGAAGCCGTAGCCGGTTCGCCGGAACCTCCGCGCGGACGGGGTCGCGGGTCATGATGAAAGCGTAGATCGCCGCGACGTCCTGCGCACTCATCCGCGTGAAATGATCGTACGGAAACGCGGGGTACAGGTGCCGCCCCGCGCGGTCGACGCCCTCGTGCATGGCGCGCAGAAAATCTTCGCCCGTCCAGCGCCCGATACCGGTGTCCGGATCGGGTGTGATATTGGTCGAGTGGATCGTGCCGAACGGCGTCGACAACGGCAGCCCGCCGGCGAATGGCGCGCCCTCGGGCTGCGTGTGACAGGAACGGCAGTTGCCAATGGCGGCGAGCTCCGCGCCCTTCGCCACGAGGGCGGCATCGAACGAGGCTCGCTCGGGCGCTTCTGCAGCGGCAGCGACGAGAG
>VBCS01000193.1 GCA_005888955.1 Betaproteobacteria bacterium | reverse complement strand
CCTGTTCGACCGCCAATTCGCGCTCGATCGTTTGCGCCAGAGTGATCGCGACGGCGGCCGGCACGACGACGACCCCATCGTCATCGCCTAGCACGACGTCACCGGGATGGATGAGCACGCCGTCGCAGACGATCGGCACGTTGACCGCGCCGTGATCCCCGGCGTAGGGGTAGTGGTAGTTCCGGGCGGTGACGCCTTTGACAAAAACTGGAAACTTCATCACGCGCAGTGACGCAGCATCGCGCGTCGATCCGTCGATGACGCAACCCGCCATGCCTTCGAGCTGCATGCGGAGCGCCGTCGCGTCGCCGAAGCACGCGTAGTCGGTCACGCCTCCCGCGGCGATGACCAGCACGTCGCCAGGCTGGGCTTGGTTAATGGCCATTCGGCGCACTTCCAGCTCGGCTCCCAGGACCGTCGTCGCGAGGCCGCAGATCCTGGTGCCCGGGCTCAGAGGCTTCATGGCCGGGCTCATGAATCCCAGCTTGCCCAACCGGTCGAGCACGAACCCCGTGTAGCACCCCGACAGCGGTCGTACCGCACCGGAAGCCGATCGGTCGAAGCTGCGCTTGATGACGCCTTGCTGAGGAGCGCGGAATAGTTCTTCACTCATGGTGCGTTCGTCTGGCCTGGTAACTCGGCTGCCGATTGCCGTCGACTTGGCTCGCTGCGTATAGCGGCTGCGGGACAGGAATGCTGGATCGCGCGAAGGGCGCGGGGGCCGAGGCGGGATTCTAATGGACCAGGTCGACAATATCCAGACTTCGCGCGGGACCATAAGCAAACAGCGCGGCAACCCTTCCGGGCGCCGCGCCGTGCTGGCGAAGAAAAATCCGCGTCAGGCGTTCGCGACCGACAGCTCCGCCTTGGGCTTGTCGAAGAACTGCTCGTCCTCGGTCGAGCCCTTGAGCGCGGTCGTCGAGGATTGGCCACCCTGGACGGTCTGCGTGACGGCGTCGAAATAGCCGGTGCCGACCTCGCGCTGATGCTTGACCGCAGTGAAGCCCTTCGCCACTGCCGCGAATTCGGCTTCCTGCAGCTCGACAAATGCAGTCATCTGGTTGTGCGCATAACCGTGCGCCAAGTTGAACATCGAGTAGTTGAGGCTGTGGAACCCGGCCAGCGTGATGAACTGGAACTTGTAACCCATCGCGCCCAACTCGCGCTGGAATCTGGCGACCGTGTTGTCGTCGAGGTTCTTCTTCCAGTTGAACGACGGCGAGCAGTTGTACGCGAGCATCTTGCCCGGGTACTTCGCGTGGAGCGCGTCGGCGAACGCCTTGGCAAACTCGAGGTCCGGCTTACCTGTCTCGCACCACAGGAGATCGGCAAACGGCGCGTAGGCGAGCCCGCGCGCAACGGCCTGTTCAAGTCAGCTCCTGGTGCGATAGAAACCTTCGCCGGTGCGCTCGCCGGTGCAGAACGGCTTGTCGTTGTCGTCGATATCCGATGTCACGAGATCCGCCGCTTCAGCGTCGGTACGCGCCAGGATGATGGTTGGCACGCCCATGATGTCGGCGGCGAGCCGAGCGGCGACGAGCTTCTCGACCGCTTCACGCGTCGGGATCAGCACCTTGCCGCCCATATGGCCGCACTTCTTGACCGACGCGAGCTGATCCTCGAAATGCACGCCCGCCGCACCCGCCTCGATCATCGCCTTCATCAATTCGAAAGCATTGAGCACGCCGCCAAATCCGGCCTCCGCGTCGGCGACGATCGGCGCGAAGAAGTCGACGCTGCCACTGCCTTCCATGTGCTGGATCTGGTCCGCGCGCAGGAAGGTGTTGTTGATGCGCTTGACCACCGCCGGTACTGAGTTGACCGGATACAGCGACTGATCCGGATACATCTCGCCGGCCAGATTGGCGTCGGCAGCCACCTGCCACCCCGAGAGGTAGATTGCCTTGAGCCCAGCCTTGACCTGTTGCATTGCCTGGTTGCCCGTCATTGCGCCGAGCGCGTTTACGAACGGCTCCTCGGTGGCTAACTGCCATAGCTTCTCGGCACCGCGCCGCGCGAGCGTGTGCTCAATATGGAACGATCCGCGCAGCCGGACGACGTCCTCGGCGTTGTAGGCGCGGCGAATACCCTTCCAGCGCGGGTTCTCTGCCCAATCCTTCTTCAGTCTTGCCGCTTCCAGATCGTAGTTCATCGCTGTCTCCATCTTCGTTCGATGCCGACTCGCCTCGCGGCCGCCGCCAACGCCGGCGCGCCGCTTCTGGAAGGACGGTAGCAAAGTTGCGGAACGGTGACAAGCAGATTACGGCATTGCAATACAAAAAAACGCGCAAAAAATCATGCTGTTAGAAATCGTTTCCAGTATGTGGAATGAAAATGGCGTTTAGTGAGGCGAATTGTTGCTGCTTTGCAGTAATACACCCCCCAATTTAAACCGAGGTCTTTTTAATCATTTGATTTACTGCAACTTTAGAGCGATTGGCCGCTTTTGCCGGTTTCCGCGGGATCGCGAATTCGTGGAAACCATTTCTGCCGCCGCCTTAAGCGGACATGACAGTCAGACGATTCCGCGGCGGGATCGGGGCCGCATAGGCGGCGGCTTCGCCGGAAGCAGCGGCGACGGCCTCTTGTTCCCGCGAGTCGGTGTGCAGCGTGGCGTGTCAGCCACTGCGCACCGCGAGCCCCAGCGTATTCAGTCGGCGTGCCTTAACGCCAACATCGCTTCGAACAACTCGGGGTCGTCCCATGGCGCATCGACTGGTTGCTCGCGCAAGTAACGGCTGTTGGGGTCGCGCAGCCACTCTTGCGGAAAGTGAGCGAGGGTATGCTCCTCGTCCGGGTCAAGGTCGGTGCGCGTGTTCACCGGCGAGCCGTGCAACCCGGCGTAAAGCGCCGCGCAGAGATCGATGCCGACCTGCGCAGCCGCATGAGTTCCGGGAGTCACGCGGCGGTTGATCTCAAGAAGGAAGCACTTCTCGGTCTTCTCGTGCGCAATGAACTCGAAGGCGAACAACCCGGTCATGCCGAACGCGCCCACGAGCTTCTCCGCCGCCTCGCGCATCTCGGGCACGCAGAAATAGCGCGTGACGGTCGCCGGGCCGGTGGGCGACGGATTGGCAATTATCTTTTCCCGCGTCACGCCCGCCAGCAGCTTCCCGCGCATCGCCGCGACGGTGTGATGGCGAACGCGCCCCGGGATGCGCGCCTGGAGCAGAAGTTTGACCCCGGTCGCGCCCTCGAGATTGAGTTCCACCTTGCCAGTCAACTCGCCGTAGGCCCGCGCCATCGCTTCGCGGCCGGACACGAGCGCCACATCGTTGCCTGCGCTCCCGAAGCCTCGCTTGAGCACCACGTTGAAAGCCTGCGCCGCGGCGAACGATTCGGCCTCCTGCAGGCTCGACACGATCG
>VBCS01000196.1 GCA_005888955.1 Betaproteobacteria bacterium | reverse complement strand
GTCGCCACGCTCCCACCTTCCTGAAACGACCTGCCGAGGTCCGCGAACTCGCCACGCTGCCACTACCGGGCCTTCTGGTCAACTCTGACTGCATTCACTCGAAGGCAAAGCGCAGCGAGGCTGCCGCAGCAAACCGCGCATTATATCTCCAACCGATCCGTGCAAGCCACCTCTGTTACAGCTTTCGCCTGGACCGCCCGCGAGGTTCCGGTGCGTGCGGCGCCCGTATAATCGCACAAGAACAACGACTTTGTATGATGCAAACGAAGCTCACGATCACGCGCCCGGATGATTGGCATCTCCATTTGCGCGATGGCGAGTTGATGCGATCGGTGGTCGGCGCGACCGCGCGCGCTTTTGGCCGTGCCGTCGTCATGCCCAATCTCGATCCTCCAGTCACGACGGTCGCTGCCGCCGCAGCCTATCGCGAGCGGATTGCGGCGGCAGTACCCTCAACATCGCGTTTCGCGCCCCTGCTGACGCTGTACCTGACCGACACCACACCGGTTGCCGAGATCGCACAGGCGCGGCGCAGCGGATTCGTGATCGGCATGAAATACTATCCAGCGGGGGCAACGACCAACTCCGCTTCAGGCGTCACCGCGATCGAGCGCGTGTATCCGGTGCTCGACGCGATGCAGAAACACGCTTTGCCGCTCCTGATCCATGGCGAAGTGACTGCGCGCGAGGTCGATATCTTCGATCGCGAGCGGGTATTCGTCGAGAGCGTGCTGGAGCCTATCCTGCGCGATTTTCCGGCATTGAAGGTCGTGCTCGAGCACGTCACGACCCGGGAAGCCGCCGAGTTCATTGCCGCGGCCCCCGCGCACGTCGGCGCGACCATCACGCCGCAGCACCTGCTCCACTCGCGCAATGCGCTGCTCGCGGGCGGCATCCGGCCGCATTTGTATTGCCTGCCGATCTTGAAGCGCGAATCGCACCGGCAGGCGCTCGTGAAGGCAGCGACCAGCGGCAACCCCAAATTCTTCCTGGGCACCGACTCGGCGCCGCATGCCCGGAATGCCAAGCAAAGCGCTTGCGGCTGCGCCGGCTGCTATACCGCGCACGCAGCGCTCGAGCTCTACGCCGAGGCATTCGAAACGGCGGGGGCGCTCGACAAGCTGGAAGCTTTCGCGAGCTTTCACGGGGCGGATTTCTACGGCCTGCCGCGTAACGGCGATACCGTCACGCTCATGCGCGAGGCATGGACCGTCCCCGCTGAATACGCGTTCGGCTCGCATGCGGTGGTTCCGCTCAATGCTGGACAGACGATGCGCTGGCGACTCGCCGCACCACCGGTGGGTCCGACCGTGGCCGTGCTAACATGAGTGCTCGAAGTCAGCCAGGCCGTCGCTCCCGACAGCGCGCTATGCGCCGCCGGGAGAGGAAAGTCCGGGCTCCGAAGAGCGGGATGCTGGGTAACTCCCAGACGCTATAAGCCGTTCGCGCGAGCGGCGGTGAAGGCGAGGAACAGGGCCACAGAGACGAGTCGTATCCGATCCAAGGATGCGGGTGAAACGCGGCAACCTCCATCCGGAGCAACACCAAGTAAGCGGACGATGACGCTGCTCGCCGAGTCCGCGGGTAGGTGGCTCGAGCGCCGCAGTAACGCGGCGCCTAGATGAATGACGGTCATAGCGCGCTTAGTCAAGCGCGCCGTAACAGAACCCGGCTTATCGGCTGGCTTCGATTCTGTTGCAAGCACGATGACGCCCCGCGGCCACTCGTCGCGGGGCGTTACCCTTTAGGTGCGACTAATTCGCGCGCCCCGTCGCGTTGATCTCGCTGGCCGAATGAATTCGGCCCTACATACGTCGGCGCCGTGCGTCGCGCAGAATCTCACGCGCGGCATTGTGCCCCGGCAAACCGGTCACCCCGCCGCCGGGATGTGTGCCCGCGCCGCACATGTAGAGGCCCTTGAGCGGCCCGCGGTAATTGCCATGTCCAAGCACCGGCCGGGCGGAGAAAAGTTGATCGAGCGTCAGTTGACCGTGAAAGATGTCGCCATTGGTCAAGCCAAACTCGCGTTCCAGATCCAGTGGGGAAAGCGCGCGCCGCGCGATCACGCTTGCGCGGAAGCCGGGAGCGTAGCGGTCCACCGTGTCGAGCATCAGCTCCGAAACCTCCTCCTTGGCGTCGTCCCATGAGCTGCCGCCGGGAAGCTGCGGGTTCGCATGCTGGCAGAACAGGCTCGCCACGTGCTTGCCTGGCGGCGCGAGCGTCGGATCGACCAGCGATGGGATGAGCATCTCGACAATGGGCTCGCGCGACCAGCCGTGCTGCCGCGCGTCGAAGTAAGCGCGCTCCATGTACGCCAGCGAAGGGCCGACGATGATGCCGGAACGCAGATGCGGCCCGTCTCCCGGAAGACAGCTGAACTCGGGCAGCGCGTCGAGCGCGACGTTCATACGAAAGGTCGCGGACGCACAGCGATAGGCTTCGATGCGGCGGCGGAAGTCGGCGTCGAGCGCCGATGGTTCGATCAGCCGCAGATACAGGAGCTTCGGATCAACGTTGGCGACGACGCGGGGAGCGGCGATCTCGGCGCCGTCCGCAAGCACGATGCCGGTGGCGTACGCGCCGCGGATCGCGACGCGCGCGACGGGAGAATCGGTGAAAATCGCCACGCCTCGCGCTTGCGCCGCCCTGGCCATCGCTTGTGTGATCGCGCCCATGCCGCCCATTGCATGCCCCCATGCCCCTCGCTTGCCGTTCACTTCGCCGAAAACGTGGTGCAGCAGCACGTACGCCGAACCGGGCGTGTAGGGGCTCGCGAAATTGCCGACCACCGCATCGAAGCCAAATGCGGCCTTGATCGGCTCCGACTCGAATCGGCGGTCGAGCAGGTCGCCGGCACTCTTGGTGAAAAGATCCAGCACGTCCCGTCGCTCGGGCAGCGTCAGCCGCTTCAGCCGGCCGCCGACTTTCCACGCCCGCAGCCAATCGGCGATGCCGCCGCCGACGTTGGGAGGCGTTTCGAGCAACAGCGCCCGCAGCACGTCGCCGACGCGGCCAAGCATCGCGTAGTACTCCGGCAACGCTGCCGCATCTCGAGTCGAGAAGCGCGCGACCTCGGCTTGCGTCGCGGCCAGGCTGCCGCCGACTTTCAGGCAATCGCCTGATGCCAGGGGAAGAAAGTTTGCCAGCGGCCGTTCGACGATCGCTAGCCCGTGCTGCGCGAGCTTCAGATCGCGCACCACTTTCGGATGCAGCAGGCTGACCGTGTAGCTCGCGGTGGAGTTGCGAAACCCGGGATGGAATTCCTCGGTAACCGCCGCGCCGCCGACCACGCCGCGGCGCTCGAATACCGCGACGGAGAGTCCGCCGGCGGCGAGATAGCATGCGCACACGAGGCCGTTGTGGCCCCCGCCGATGATCACGGCGTCGTAGCGCGATGAAGGTGTAGGCATGGAAACTTCTGGCTCCCTCTCCCGCCTGGAGAGGGATGGGTGAGGGTGGCCAAGACAAACGACCTCACCCTAGCCCTCAGCGGGGAGGGGGTACAAACTCTATTCTTCCGTCATTCCCGCGGCAACGATCGAGAAGCCGCAATCGACATAGATGATTTCGCCGGTCACTGCGCTCGCGAGATCGGACAGCAGAAACGCCGCGACGTTGCCGACTTCGTCGATGGTCACATTGCGGCGCAACGGCGCCGTCTTTTCGACGAAGCGGAGAATCTTCGAGAACCCGCGGATCCCTTCGGGTCCGAGGCTTTGCGCGAGATACCGCACGTTGGCTTGGAGGCTCGCCTTGGCGAGCCCCATGACGTTGTAGCTCTGGATCGCGCGTTCGGCGCCGAGGTACGTGAGCGTGAGCAGCGCTCCGTGGCGGCCCTGCATCAGCGGCCGCGCGCCCTTCGCCAGCGCCGCAAAGCTGTACGAGCTGATGTCGTGAGCTGTCGCGAATGCGGCGCGGGAGAGAGTGTTCAGGAAGTCGCCGGCCAGCGCTTCGCGCGGCGCGAAGGCGATCGAATGCAGCAGGCCGTCGAGCGTGCCCCATTCGCCTTTGAGCGCGTCGAATAATGCGCCGATCTGCTCATCGCTGGCGACGTCGCAGGGCAGCACCGGAACGCTGCCGAACTCGCCGGCGAGCTTGACCACCCGTTCCTTCAAGTCGTCATTGACGTAGGTGAACGCGAGCGTCGCGCCTTCGCGCCGGCATGCCTGCGCAATGCCGTAGGCGATCGAACGGTTCGACAGCAACCCCGTGATGAGAATCTTCTTGTCGGCGAGAAATCCCATAATTTTCGATCGGCGCGCCGGTTCTGCTGAGGAATGCAGCAGCGCCCGATGAACTAGAAAAGCTTCTTGAGATCGAGACCCTCACTGCGCTCGATCACGCCGCAGGCGAGCCAACCGTTGCGTACACCGAACTCCACCTTGGGATCGGGATCGACGGCGGCGTGAATGACCACGGCATGCCCGATCACGTCGTTGGGCTTGCCGGTGCCGACCGACAGGACGGCGGAGGATGTCTGCAACTCCGCTCTTCCCTCGCTGCCCGCCGTGAGCTCTGGCAGATCACCGGTACGCTTACTTCCTGCCTGCGCGCCCACGATATTCCACACCGGGCCCGCACTCGCCGCATTAGGCGAGCCACAGTTTCCGACGGCGTGGATGTAGAGGCTGTGGGTGCCTGGGAACAGCTCGACAAAGTTACCTGCGATGGCCACCTTGTCGCCGCGCTGAGTGAAGCTGATCAGGCCACGCACGGTGCTGCCGTTCTTTGGGGTGAGCTTGGCGACGGGCATCGGTCCGGATTCCGGCATGAGACTCAGCCTCGAGGGCATCTCGCCGCAAGCCGCGAGGAGCGCGGCGGTGGGCAAGATCGCAGCGAGCAACCGCGACACGTGCCGTCCGCGTTCCCGCGCCCCCGGTATCAGGACTTGTTGATGACGCCGCACGCGACGCGCGCGCCCGAGTTGCCCGTCGGCTGCGTCTTGAAATCGTCGGCGTCCTTGTGGACGATGACCGACTTGCCGACGATGTCGGTCGCGCCACTGCCGACCGCGATCACGCCGAGCTCGGTGGAAAGGGTCGCGTTGCCGCTCGCGTCCGCCTGCAGCATCGGCATATCCCCCGCGTGGTGATCGGGCGCATTCGGGTCGCCGTGCGGCTTGCCGGTCGGATTGAAATGACCGCCTGCGCTCATGCCGTCGGACGCGCTGCAGTCGCCCTTTTCGTGGACGTGGAAGCCGTGCCCGCCCGGCGTCAGGCCGGATACCTTGGCGCTCACCATCACCTTGTCGCCCTTCTGCGTGAACGTAACGGTGCCCGAGGTAGTGTTGCCCGCCGTCGGTGCGAGCGTCGCGGTTGCGGTCTGCGCCTGCGCCGCGGCGACAAGACAGGTCGCAAGCAACGCTGGCAGCACCGCCCGCAACATCGAATACCCCATGGATGCCTCCTTGCGGAATGCCCGCGAATGACCGTCGGCCCGGACGGCCGCGACGTGACCGGATCGAATCATAAGCGAACGGTCCCGGCTTGCCAAACCTTCCAGCGAGAAGGGGCACCGCTATAATCGCGGGCGGTGCGCGAGCCGGTCGCGCCCATAACAGGGGGCAGTCAGCCATGTCACTCATCAAGCATGTTAGCTGCGGCAGCGTTGTGTGCACCGCGGCCCTGGTCACGGCATGCGCCGCGATCAGCAGCGGCGATTCTGCGAGCAACATCAAGCCCGCCTTCGTCGCCGGCGCGATCGCCAAGACGAGCTACGACGGCGTCGCCGACGATCTACTCACGGCGGGGCTCGGCAAATCCGGGCTCGCGGGCGCGGCACCCGCAGTTGCCGATCCGGTGAATCCGACCGTCGCCGAATTGAGGCGGCTTGCGATCTACAACAACTACCGCGCGCTGGTCGACGTCAACACGAATGGCGGCTATGGCTCGCTTTACGGCCCGAACGTCGACGTCAACGGCAACGCGACCACCTCCGAGGGGAAGATCGCGGGTAGCGAGTATCTCGCCTATGCCGACGACGGTACTGGTACACGGAACGTGACGATGATGGCGCAGGTTCCCGCCACGTTCGATCCCAAGAATCCGTGCATCGTCACCGCGGCCTCGAGCGGCTCCCGGGGCGTCTACGGCGCGATCGGCACCGCCGGAGAGTGGGGCCTCAAACACGGCTGCGTCGTCGCGTATACCGACAAGGGCACCGGCATCGGCGTGCACGATCTGGCGACCAGCACCGTCAACAGCATCGACGGGGCGCGCCAGAGCGCAGCATCTGCCGGCAAGGCTTCCAACTTCACTGCCAACGTCCCGGCTGCTGACCTGGCAAAATTCAATGCGACCGCGCCGAATCGGATTGCGGTCAAGCATGCACACTCGCAGCAGAACCCCGAGAAGGACTGGGGCCGCGACACGCTCAATGCCATCAGCTTCGCGTTCTACGTGCTCAACGAAGAGCGTGGCGAATCGATCGCCGGCGGCGCGCATGCGCGAAGCTTCCGCCCGGCCAACACCATCGTCATCGCTTCGTCGGTATCCAACGGCGCCGGGGCGGCTCTGCAGGCGGCGGAGGACGACACGGAAGGGTTGATCCGCGGCATTGCAGTAAGCGAGCCCAGCATTCAGCTCAAGCCGAATCCCGATCTCATCGTCAAACGCGGCGCAACGGTCATCAAGGGAGCAGGCAAGCCGCTGCTCTACTACATGACGCTCGCGAATCTGTATCAGCCTTGCGCCACGCTCGCGCCGGCGGCAGCCGGCTCGCCAGGCGCAAACTTCGTTCCCGGCGCGGCGGCCGCCAGCCGCTGCGCGGCGCTCAAGACCAAGGGTCTGCTCGCGGCGACAGACACCGCCGGCCAAGCGGCAGAGGCGTTGGCGATCCTTCGTTCGGCCGGCTGGCAGGCTGAGTCGGATATCCTGCACGCCTCGCACTACGCCTTCGCCACGCCGCCGATCGCGGTCACTTACGCGAATACTTACGGCCGTTTCGGGGCAACCGATGCGATCTGCGGCTTCAGCTTCGCCGGCGTGGACGCCGCGGGCAAGCCGGCTCCCGTCGCTGCTGCCGCGCTGGCGCAGGCGTTCGGCACCGGCAACGGCATTCCACCCATGTCGGGCATCCAGATCATCAACGACCGCAATCCCGCTGGGCCGCTGCGCGACGGAGCGTCGAGCTCGCCGTCGAGCGGCGCGGCCGACCTGAATGCCGATGGCGCGATCTGCCTGCGCAACCTTGTCATGGCGAGCGACGCCAATGCGGCGCGCGTCCGGAGCGGAATCGGCGAGTTATTGCGTACCGCCAACCTTCGCGGCAAGCCCGCGATCATCGTGCATGGACGCGCCGATACGCTGGTTCCGGTCAACCTGACTTCGCGTCCCTATTTCGGCCAGAACCGTATCGCCGAAGGTTCCGCGAGTCGACTGAGCTATATCGAGGTGACTAACGCGCAGCATTTCGACACGTTCATCGACAACCCTGCCGTGCCCGGCTACGACAGCCGCGTGATCCCGCTCAACGTCTATCTGTTCCGAGCGTTGGATGCAATGTACGCACATCTGAAACAGGGCACACCGCTGCCACCTTCGCAGGTCGTGCGCACCATGCCGCGCGGTGGCGAACCGGGGAAGGCGCCTGCGCTGAGTGCGGCAAACGTGCCACCGATCAGCCCGACTCCCGCGCCCAGCGATCAGATTACATTCTCGAACAACACCGTGACGATTCCGGATTGACTCTCTCTTATCATGCTAGCCTGTTGCGACAGGGGTTGAGGCGAGCGGAGTTTGGCGCTGTAGAATAGACGGATTCCGCGGCGCGACAGAAATTCCGCAAGATGACGCGGGAAGGCAAGCTCGACAACAAGGAAATCGAAGTCGACGTGTCGATACTTCCGGCACAGATGGAAATCTTTGCCCCGCGGGGCATGGAAGATCTCATGTTCCAGCAGAAGTCGGGCGGGCGGCGCAAGGTCAAGCGCACGAAGTCGCCGACGCGATGAAAGCGCTGATCGACGAGGAAGCCGCGAAGCTCACCAACGTCGGGCATGAGCGCGGTTACTCCGCGATGCTGTCGGCGAATTTGACAATATGGCCGTAACGGACCGTTAAGTTCACGATCAGAAGACCCGGCGCAAGTCTTGCTGCTTGTCGCTATTCGGGTTGCGTTTCACGTTGTTTCATTCACTGGGAGGGCATGATGTTCGTACGTATGTGTTCTTTAGCTGCATTAGTGCTTCTCGTACCACTATCTGCTTCAGCGAGTCGTTGCGATGTGGTGCTCGCGTCTTTCGGCAAGCAGCTCGTCGACGCGACTTGCTTCGAAAGCACTGATCTGACGACCGCAAATCCGTTGACCACACCAGTGGACAACTCGATTCCAGGCTTGCCGGCCGGCGCCTACAGACCGGTGACGGATCGCGCCGTCTTGGTGAACCCGCCGACGGACATCACGCCAATCACGATCGTCGTACCGGGATTGCAGATATCGGCCTGGTTCGCCTCGGATCCAGCCCACGAACAGCGAGTTCACGAGCGATTATGCCTGGAGCGATTACGTGGTGCAGCAGGGCTACGCTTACGCCTCGCAGAACAAGGGCGTCTACGGCTTTTATGTTACGAATCCCGCGACCGATCCGCTGGCGTGCCGGTATAGCCCCACGTTCCTCTCCTTCCTCTATCTTCATTTCTACGACGACGATCCGGGTAAGCCGTTCACGCAGTGGGCGCAGTACATGATCGACGCCGCCAAGCTCGCGCGAATCGGCGTCGAGACCCTCTACGGCAACGAGCCAAAGTTCACCTACGCAGTCGGGACGTCGAACGGCGGCTATCAGGTGCGGCGTGCGGTCGAGTTGGCGCCGCAGCTCTTCGACGGTGGTGTGGACTGGGAGGGGACGTATGTCGACGCCGACG